>NZ_JBFTHS010000023.1:0-80146 GCF_056394365.1 Lysinibacillus sp. 10T31 | reverse complement strand
ATTACAGTTTAGTTGTTCTTGCTCTTTTTTAGTAAATAATCTTTTCGTCATTTCATTTCGCTCCGACATCTTTTTTCTCATTATAAACAAAAGTACCCTATAGGATAGACTTTTTTCAAAGTGTCTATCTTATAGGGTACAGTTTAAATCAGACTAGCTTTTTATTCGAAATCAAATGAGGGGATTATTCCCACTCAATAGTTGCAGGTGGCTTAGATGTAATATCGTACAGTACGCGGTTAACGTGTTTTACTTCGTTTACTAGGCGGACAGAGATTTTCTCTAATACATCCCAAGGAATGCGTGCCCAGTCAGAAGTCATACCGTCGATAGATGTTACCGCACGGATACCGATTGCGTAGTCATACGTACGTGCATCGCCCATTACGCCAACTGAACGGATGTCAGGTAATACCGTGAAGTATTGCCAGATGTCGCGATCAAGACCAGCTTTTGCGATTTCCTCACGTAGGATGAAATCAGATTCGCGTACGATTTCTAATTTTTCTTCTGTTACTTCACCAAGTACACGGATACCTAGACCTGGGCCTGGGAATGGTTGACGCCAAACGATTTTTTCATCAAGGCCAAGCTCTAATCCTAGTGCGCGCACTTCGTCTTTAAATAATGTGTTAAGTGGCTCAATTAATTTGAATTGCATGTCTTCTGGAAGACCACCAACGTTATGGTGTGATTTAATAGTTTGTGCAGTTGATGTACCAGATTCAATAATATCTGTGTAAAGCGTACCTTGTGCTAGGAAGTCCATTCCTTCAAGTTTAGCCGCTTCTTCATCGAATACGTAAATAAATTCGTTACCGATAATTTTACGTTTTTGTTCTGGATCAGAAACGCCTGCAAGTTTATCCATGAAACGTTGACGTGCATCAATTTTAATAAGGTTCATGTCGAAGTCTTCTGTGAATGTTTTCATAACTTGCTCAACTTCGCCTTTACGGTTTAAGTTGTGGTCAACGAACATACAAGTTAGTTGGTCGCCAATTGCTTTATGAATTAGAACAGCAACAACTGATGAGTCTACACCGCCAGAAAGTGCACATAATACTTTTTTGTCGCCTACTATTTCGCGGATTTTTGCGATTTCAAGTTCAATGAAGTTTGCCATTGACCAATCGCCTTTTGCTCCACAAATGTCGAATACGAACTGACGTAATAAATCGTTACCGTATACAGAGTGACGTACTTCCGGGTGGAATTGTACTGCATATAGTTTACGTTCTACATTTGCCATTGCAGAGATAGGGCAAGCAGCACTTGTTGCGATTACTTCAAAACCAGCAGGTACTTCTGTTACATGGTCACCGTGGCTCATCCAAACGATTTGTTCAGTTGGTAAGTTACCGAATAACTTGTTTGAAGCTGTTACTTTAATTTCCGCTTTACCATATTCACGTGTTTCAGCACCTTCAACTTTACCGCCTTGCGTATGTGCCATTAATTGCATACCATAGCAAATACCTAGGATTGGTAAGCCTAATTCGAAAATAGCTGGATCTACATGAAAGGCATTTTCGTCATAAACTGAGTTTGGACCACCTGAAAAGATAATACCTGCTGCGTTCATACCTTTAATTTCTTCTGCTGTAATCGTATGAGGATGTAACTCACTGAAAACACCAAATTCACGGATACGACGCGTAATCAATTGGTTAAATTGGCTACCGAAATCAAGAACAACTACTTTTTCTTGCTCTAATAAAGGGTTTGCTGACAAAATTTCCACCTCTTCTACTATTTTTAAAGGACTTTTCATATGTTCAAAGAAAAACGCGTATGAAAGTAAAAACTTCCTACGCGTTCATAAGCTCTTAATTTATAAAGGCGAATGCGTAGCAAAGTAAAGTGATTTACTAACCTTCTCACCTAACCAAAACATTCGCCTTCATAGAGAAATCATTTACGGTGATTTCGTAGAAACATCCGAACCTTATTATCGAACTTATATGAAAGCAATCCTCATCATATATAATTTTTTTCATTTTACTCTTTGTACCCATCAAAATCAACTGATAGTGCGATTGATTAAATTTTCCCAACTTTCTTTCAGTTTCATAAAATCAACCTCTTGTTTATCTTTGCCATAAATATGTTGTTCATATACAGCGGTCAGTTTTTGCATCTCATCTGTCTCTAGCGATGCATCTACTCTTGTAGCAAATGCACTTAATGTTTCGCCATCTTTCCGACGTAATCCAATACGAGATAATTGCTTCGTTAAAACATGGTATGAAGCATCAAAATTTGTCCAATCCGCTTCCTTTTTACGAAATGCCCGTACTTGCATTTTAGGTATCCACGTTTTGCGTTGCATAAACATAGTAATGCTAGTGATGATCATCAAAATTCCTAGAGCAATCCATACATAAGTAAACTTTTTCATCCATGTCCATACAGTATCTAAACTAAATGACGTTGAACTTGCTGTTTCTTTCTTCGGCTCTTGCTCTGTCTTCTTTGGTTGCTCTTGTTTTTTTTCTGGCTGCAGTACTTGCTCCTGCTGTGGAGTGTCTTGTTCAATATCATAATCAATATTCACATTCCCTGCGAATCCAATTGTGGGTTCAAACTGCATCCAGCCTGTTCCTGGTACATATGCTTCGACCCATGAGTGTGCATTATCATTTGTAATTTGATACTCCTGTAAACCATCTGTTATTCGACCAGGCGTACCAGGTGCAAAACCTTTCACCCAACGTGCGGGTATCCCCACTGAACGTAGGAGAACAACCATTGATGTTGAGAAATTATCACAATAACCAACTTTAGTATCAAATAAAAACTGATCAACATAATCTTGACCCTCAGTCGGAATTGCTACTTCTTTTTTATCGTATCTAAAGCCATGAGATGAAAAATATTTTTCAACTGCTTTTATTTGATCATAAACCGAAGCTTTATCCTTTGTGATGTCATTCGCTAAATTTACTACCCGTTGCGGAAGTGTATTTGGCAATTGTAAAAAACGATTAAAGGACGGATCTAATGTTTCTAACGTGGACGGCTCAGACATTTGAAGCTGCTTCATGCTATATTCTGGCTCACTATAAAAGATCGTATAGTTAGATAATAATTTTGACTCTCCATTCTGTTGTTCTATTGCTATTTTTTCAGTGCGCTCATCCTGAATAAATAACGATGAATCTTGGGACGAAACAGATATCATGCCATACGTTTGCAATAAAAACGGCATTGGAGTAGCAATATCAATTTGAATTTGATGTTCTTTTTCAGGAGATCCTACTTGTAACGAAGTTTGGATAGGGGTATTGTTCTGGTAGACATTTTTTCCAAAGTTCCCCTCCGAAAGAATCCAGCCCTTCGAAGTATAAGTATCCTTTGTATCTATACGCCAATAATGGCGATCACGGGCAGTTGCAGTAAAAATCAGTGTATTATCACCTTTAAACGGTCCTCCTAATCGGCTATCATCCTCGCTATAACCAACTGTTTTGGCACCTGATCCAAAGTTCCCTTGCCCTGCAACCCCTTTAATAAAAGGCACTGGATCAGCCCATGTCGGTCCTGTCTTAGGTAAAAAGATTGCCACTGAACTAACAAGCATTACCGAAACGATCATCGGAATAACTAGTTTCCACTTTCCCATTACATTGTTTGGTGCATCTGTTTGAAGCCATAAGCGCTTAACAAAAAGCAAGCCTGTCATTATTAATCCAAGCACAATAACTTTAACAATTGCTACCTTTCCATCATAGTCACTAAACGTATCTAGTGTGGCGATGAAGAATACCGTTAACGCGAAGAAATAGAATATATTTTTCCGCACAGTAATCCAGTGATGAATTAGGTAAATCAACATCCATACAAGCGCAAGGAATAGCACCGTTCTAAATGAATCTGATACTTGTCCAAAATCACCTGAAAGAATGGTAGTCATATTCCATTTCAATTCATGCATTAGAAATGGTAATGTCTGTCCTGATATAAAGGGACTTTCACTATAAACAAACACTATAAACCAAGTAATATAACCAAATTTCACTAACCCCGACAACAATGGATGTACTTGAAATAAGCTGAGTACCAATGATAGACCGATAAACACTAAAAACAAATGATACAAGCCTGTATTTGTTAGCTGCATTACAGGAATAAGCCATTCACGTAAAATTAGAAAAATTATTACGTATGCTATTGTTAATTCTATAAAATCTCCCAGTGATTTTTTCACGGCTTCATCACCTCCGTGAACAGATGGTAATAGTCTGTTTGATTTACATATACAACTCGAATTTGCTTATAACGCTTCGCCAGCTCTGTTTGCATAGGTGGCCGCTCCGCTACTACAAAACAAATACAGCTCTTCACCATATTAGCTAGAGAATAAAGTAATTCATCCGACACTTCACTCGTAACATACAGTAATGTTGCAATATGCTTAAACACTTGCTGATCTCGCAATTGAAATTTGACAGTTTCAGCAGGTTTTATAGCAGCTAAATGATACATTACTTGATCTAGCTGCTTATTACCTTGGATAATCGGAAACACCTTCGTTTTAGAACCAGCTGAAACAAACGAAATATCTCCACGTTCTCCGACAATTGTTTGTAGCATCGATGCTACAAGCTCAATTTTCTCTTCAAATAACGGAGATTTTCCGGCATGGAGTACCAACATTAACTCCTGTGATTGACGATCTTCAAATTCCTTAGATTGCAACGTTTGTGTTTTCGCAAATGATTTCCAGTGAATCCACGAGAAACGGTCACCTGGAACATATTCACGTAAGCCAACAGCCATGGATGTATCCTTAACAATTGAATAAGGTGACATCATTGTACCAACATCAAATTTTGTTTGAAGCGCGGCATACCTCATCTCGCGTACTCTCGGGTACACTAAAATGACTTGTTCCTTTTCTACCGCAACTTGCTTTTTTGCCCAGCCAAAAAAATCACAGAAAACAATATTAACACCTAAGTAACGATGCTCGCCACGGGACATATTTTCCAATACGTAATCCCAATTAAATTTTTTCCTGAAACCAACGAACTTAATGGAATTCGTTCCTTGCACCCTCGATTGAATAAGGGCTTCACTGTTCACAAGCTCCTCCATCATCATATAAGCAAACGGAAAGCGTGTTTTTCGTTCTACCGTAATTGTAACCTTAGTAGATTGTCCATTCTCTACATGAGAGGGCTCAATTTTCCGTTCCACTAGTAAAATATCTTCTTTCACCAGTAAGAAAATAAATGCGTATAATAAAAACGGACTAACCGTAAAAAACACAAACCAACTAACAAACCCACCCTGGAACATGGCATAACAAAACGTTATGATCATTAACAAAGATACTAATAAGAAATGTTTACTTTTCTCTATTAAAGCTTGCCATTTCTTCATTGCTCTGCAAACCTCTTTGTCGGCACGGGTGTTTTCGCAATAATTCGTTCAATAATTTCCTCTGCCGTTACGTTATCATAACGAGCATCTGGTTTTAATACTAGACGATGGCTAAAAACAAATGGTACTAGATATTGAACATCGTCAGGAGTAACATAACTACGCCCTTTTATAAATGCGTAAGCTTGTGAAGCTTTCATTAAAGCAATCGTTGCGCGAGGACTTACACCTAAATATACATAGCTATTTTCCCTTGTTTGAGTCGCTAGTTCGACCATATAGTTTTTGACCGAATCTTTAACATACACACCCTGTACAAGCTCCTGCAATTCATTTAATTGCGCAACTGTTAGAACCGCTTCAATTTTTTCAATTGGTTTACCATGTTCGGCGCGACGAAGAATTTCCACTTCTTGCCCTCTTGAAGGATAACCCATTTTTATTTTTAGTAAGAAACGATCCAGCTGTGCTTCTGGTAACGGATATGTCCCCTCATGCTCAATTGGATTTTGAGTAGCCATAACGAAAAATGGTTGATTGATTATTAAGGTTTTACCATCAATCGTGACAGATGCTTCCTCCATTCCCTCAAGCAAAGCAGATTGTGTTTTTGGAGATGTACGGTTAATTTCATCAGCTAAAATGACATCTCCCATAATCGGACCAGGTCGAAACTCAAATTCCAACGTTTTTGGATTATAGATAGATACCCCCAAAACATCTGACGGTAATAAATCAGGTGTAAATTGAATCCTTTTAAACTGTGCATCAAAGGATTTAGCTAGTGCTCGCACCATCATCGTTTTACCGACACCTGGTACGTCCTCAAGCAAGACATGCCCCCTTGCCAGCAGGGCGACTATGCTAAGCTCAGCTACCTCTCTTTTGCCTATCATTACTTTTTCTATATTTTCTAATACATCTTGTATTTGTGAATTCATAAATCAAAAAAACCTCCTATTTCATTTTCAGCAATTGTTTGAATTGCATGATAATTCCTTTAAGAATAACGAAATATGTTTAGTAACACAATTATATGAAACGTTCCTCTATTGCTTTATCCCTATAGTTTGAGCGATAGCGAGAGAAGTACTTCAGCATGAAAAAGAAGGCTTGTCTGAATACAATTCAAACAAACCTATCTTTTAGTATAACGTCATTACCTATCAATATGTTACAGATTTAATTTTTTTAACCATAAATTCTCTAATGAAGATGAATTTTCTTGTAAAAGTATTTCCTCTAATTCACCAGAAATAAGTATGTTTCCTTCATGTAAAACTAACACATCATCTGCTACCTCTTCTGCAAAAGCAAGCAAATGCGTAGAAAAAATTACAGTACAGCCCCTTGTTTTTTCTTCTAGCATCATTTTTTTCAACTCTGCAATCCAAAAAGGATCAAGACCATTCGTAGGCTCATCTAAAATAAGCAAAGAGCCCTCACCAAGTAAACTTTGAGCGAGATTCAACCGTTGACGCATTCCCTTTGAGAAATGCTTCACTTTTTGCTTTCGAACATCCCATAAATCAACACGTTTCAGTACATCTTCCTGTTCCTTTTTGCCAATTTGCTTTAAAGAGGCAAGTAGCTGCAAAATTTCTGCTGCTGTTAACATAGATGGAAAGTCCACATCATCAGGCATGTACCGAATAGCTTGTGGTTTATGCCATATTATTTCTCCTGATTTTTGCTTTTCTTGCCCAGTTAGCAGGCGAATTAAAGTACTCTTTCCAGCACCATTGCCTCCTACAAGCGCTAAAATACGACCAGCCTGTAAAGAAAAGGAGGCTTCATGAAGACCTCTATTATTATCATAGATATTCGATAACTTCTTTGTTTCTAATAACATCATCTTCTTTCCCCTTTCTTTAAAAGGAATCTAGTGTAAGCTAGCGGACATACTATCCAAAGCAAAGTCACAGCTGCGTATACTGCGTAACCTAGTGGTGACGAATAAAACTGCGTTACTTTATAAAATGCTGGTCCAAGCACACTAGCCTGATCTGTAAAAATAAAGTAACCAAAGCGCAGCCACTCCACAGGATTAATATGTATCGCTATAATCGTCAATTTCTGAAGAATATGCCCCGCCACGACAGTTCCAATAGCCATTAAAGCGTAAGAGATTAACAATAAAAAAATGGACCAAAATACAAGTGATAACGATAATGCAAATAACCTTGTTTTTGCAAAAGCTCCAACAGCTATGGCCAATGACACAAAAATGAAGATACATAGCAAAGTTAAAATAATGAAGATAAATGGCAAACGCACTCCACCAAGAAATCCACCAAGCGCTAAAATTACGCCAAACGCCACGACAACAACCAATAGAAAGGCAAGCACAGAGGCAATATACTTTCCAGCAATATATTGCGTACGTGTCATTGGATAAGTCTTTAATAATGAAAACCAGCCTGATTCTACATCACCAGCGACACTCATACTACCGATAGTTAATATAAACAGAGGCAATAAAAACAACAGTACATTTAAAAACGAGGCTGTCTGTCTTGTAAAACCCTCTACATCTGGTAATGCCATTTGCTGAATGACAATGATAGCTGTAAAAATGAATGTGAAAAGTATGCCTACAAGTTGCATCCAACGACTTCTGAGCATTTGCTTTAATTCTAGTTTAATAAGCATACTGTACATCACTTATGGATCCCCCATTTAAAATCGTGTAAATCCTTATAAGCAAGCAGCTGACCTTCTCCTTCTGTAGTCATCCACTTCTGTGCCGCTTCCTTCGAATCGAGCGCAACTACCCCATAATTCATCGGAGTCCAATAATCCTTGTTGTATACATAAACAGCGTTAAAAACGTCAATCCATTCATTTTTTGCTGCATCTTTAATAAAGGCTGCTCCAATTTCATCTTCTCCATTCGCTTCTATATATTCCATTAGACAGCCAATGTCATCAAAAATTTCATAATCACCATTCTTCAACGCAATCTGACCAGCATATGCATTGTGAACTATACTCATATTGCAAATTTTACAAACATCGGTTTCACTAACTATTTCACGAGGCTCATATGTTTTTTCACTACACCCCATCAAAACACCACAACATAGCATTACAATCATCATCCATTTTTTCATTCTGTAACTCCTCTTTTCCATAGCCATAAACTACTTAATGTCAAGAATAAGCCTACTAGCATTTGCACCACATTCATCTTGGCCTTCTCGTTCACATGCTTCATCGCCAATTTAGGGGTATTATCAACAAGCATGTTCTTTTCAATTTTATTGATTTGTTGATCCAGTGATGTTAGTAAAATGACGCTTGGAGATGCCACAAAATATTGATAAACAGGCTGACGTACCATCCATTGACCAAAACTTGACACAGCCACATATGGAATATCACCGATACCATTGTCTTTTAAGTCAATCCCTGAGTAATCATCATAATAATTACTTGCTAGTTGAAAGCCTTGCTTATCAGAGCGCGCTGTTAAAATATTACCTGTAAAGTTATTATTACTAGCCATTGTGTCGTCACTTACCTTTGTACCTTCAATGGCTGTTTGGTTCATCTGAAAATCATTTGTTTCAATTCGGATATTTGAACTTTTCTGCATTGCCACACCAGTTCGGTTATTTTTGATCGTGTTATGTTTAATTTTGGCTTGTTGCACATCATACAGCAACATACCGTAGCCATTAAAATCAAAATGATCAGCCACTGTATTATTTTCAAGGAATATGTCTGTTGTCATCATAATCATAAGGCCAGTCACATTCTGATCATATGTATTAAAAAGTGCTTTAGCATCACTTGTATACATAAAATGCGTACCATATCGACTGCTCGTCACCTTATTACGTTGAACAACAATATGCTTGACCTCTTCTACATATATTCCATCCTGCACTTGCTCAACAGTATTGCCTTCGATAGTGATGTCCTCACTCTTAAAAACAGCCACCCCATTACCTTTTTTGGAATAATGACCTTTGATACCAGTCACATTGATATCTTGTATACGTACATTTTTGGAGTGTTGTATATGGACACCTGTATGAACATCTTTCATTTGTAACTTACGTAGCTCCAGTCCATCTACAGTACTAGCAACGATCGCTTTATTTTTCCCTGATAACGTTATATTTTCAACAGTGACATTAGCAGTGTTTTCAATTCGGAGCGTGGGGTTGTCTCTTTCACCGATAAGTTCCGTTCCCTCTTCACCTTGTAGCGTTATCGGTTTTGTCACAATAAAATTACCTTTGTAACGACCAGCAGGAATATGAACGACCTCACCTGGTTTTGCTGCATTAATGGCCTCCTGTACATCGAAATCGGCATACACTGTCTGACTCATGAATAGAAAAAATAATAAGGCAAACCCTATTTTTTTCACCAATCCTTACCTCCCAGTTCAGCACGAAAAGACTAGAGGATTCCCCCTAGTCCTTTCGATTAATGACCATGACCATCAGGTTTCTTTTCTTCCATATGCATAGAATCAGATTCACCTTTGGCTTCTTTTTCAGCTTTTTCTTTCATCATCTTATTACGTCGCTCTAAAGCATCATCTTTAATTTTTTGTAATTCCTCTACATGTGCAGTTGGATTGTCGGCGATATATTTGTCTGCATCATCTTTATTGGTGAAATAAATATAACCCCAGTTCATTGGAGATTTTAGATCGGTTTTAACGATCGTTACATCTTCAACCTTTACCCAATCTTTTGTGATATGATCACGTACAAATTTTTCGTTCTTTTCATTATTTGCAACCTCGGCATTTACTAAACAGCCTATGTCATCATAAAAAGCAACTGTTCCATCCTCTTTTATTGCTTGAGTAGAGAATTCACCCATATCTTCGTCCTTCAAATACACTTTCATATTACACATTTCACACATTGTATCTTCTTTTGGTTCTTGTAAACGTGGATCCACTAAAGAAGCGACTTGTGTAGTTTTATCCTTTGCTTCTGCTTCACTTGTTGTAACATCTTGCTTAGACTCTTCTTTCTTAACTTGATCTTTTTCTGTACCACACGCCGCGAGTAAAAATAATGCTGCAAGTGCAGGTAACCATATTTTTTTCACAATTGCTTCCCCCAATATTTCTATTTTTCTATTGCTATTAATTACTTTACAGGTAAGTTGTGAAATAAGTTAAAAATCGCTGTGAAGTATTGGAAAAATTACCTTGAATATTCATTGAACATCTTGAATTCAAATATTTTGAATAAAGAATATAAATTTTCCATTTTTTACACCTTACATTCGAGGTCAATGAAATTATAGTCCTATTAATGGCTCTTCGGCAAAACGAGGGGTTGATTTCCGTTCCGACCGAGCCTTTGCCGCTGACGCTTCGCTTTCGCACAGATAAAACATTTGCTGACGCTACGTTAGCACTACGCTTACGCACAGAAAACATCCGCTGCGCTCCAGGGTCTCGGCCCAACAGGATGTTGGTCACGAAGGCGTTATCACAGGATGTGATGGTTTTAGCCTTCGTTCCTCTATCGCTAATCCCCGAGGAGTCGCCCAGCCTCAACTCCAATCAACCATTTCACCAAGCATGTATCTTCTGGCATGTCATACTAAATTCAAACCGAACTTCGCAATGTATCTGTGAGGAAGCATAGCGACAGAAACAAATGATTTCTTAGTCTACAGAAAAGTAAGTAGCCTGGAACAGAAGTCACCCTTATTCAAAGTGCTCACAATTCGTAAAAATTTTATTGACACCATTTTGGTTTTCATCACAATAAAAAACTCCCTACATCCTGAATGACGTAGAGAGTTCGAATTTATGATGTTATATAGAAGAACGGTAACTATTGAGAAGCTTCTTTTGCTTGCTGACAAGACTTAGCTTAACTGCAGTTTCATTTAGTTCATTGCGTATTTGTAAATCGTAAGCATTGTCCACAAAACTAGCTGCTACTTTATTTGGACGTTGTTGCTGGATTTGTCTCGTGTTACTTAAATGCTTTTTATCTTTATTCTTTAGCAAACTGTTTTTAAACTGTTTCTTCGGATTTTGTCCGAAATTATGGCTTAAATCCCCAGCATGTAAATACTGTTGTTCATTACGAAATATACTACTAGTCGTCGAACTTACTCTAGAAGTCCTCATATATAATTACCCTCCTTTACTTTTTATCAACTTTGTAGGTATATATATCGACATTATATGCTTGAACTTAATAATACAGAACCAAATTGCTTAAAAAAGAGAGAAAAGAGCTATAAGAAAAAGTGTTTCCTCCCTTTTTCTTATAACTCTTTTCCCAAATATTACTCATAGCGTGAGGTTGATTTCCGTTCCGGCTGGGCGCTTTCCTGGGGGCGTCCGATGAGCCGCTTCACTCGCGTTGCTCGCTCCAGGGTCTCATCTGTGACGCTAATCCCCAAGGAGTCGCCCAGCCTCCACTCCAATCAACTTATATACAATGGGATATTTTTCGATAAATATCATTTATCTTTAAGTGATGAACCTTATAGATATTACTTCCAAAAATCATCAAATATTGTAATTGGCATGTGACGTTTGTGCTGTGAACGTAAATAATGCCCTTCTAATGTTTTTCGAGCTTCTTCAGGGATTTCCTTCCCCTCTAAATAATCATCAATTTGGTCATATGTTAAACCAAGGGCTACTTCATCTGGTAATGAAGGACGATCTTCCTCTAAATCTGCAGTTGGTATCTTTAGATATAAGTGCTCCGGGCAATCAAGCGCAGCTAGCAACTGTTTTCCTTGACGCTTGTTGAGACGGAAGATTGGCATTAAATCCGCACCACCATCCCCAAATTTTGTGTAAAAACCTGTAATTGCCTCCGCAGCATGATCGGTCCCTAGCACAACAGCATTATTCATAGCAGCAATAGAATACTGCACCTTCATTCGCTCACGTGCCTTTTCATTCCCTTTGGCAAAATCACTTAGTTCAATACCCGCATTTGTTAATGCTCTAACACTTGCATCGACCGCATCTTTAATGTTGACCGTAAAAGTTTTCGTAGGTTTTATATAGTCAATCGCATCCTGACAGTCCTTTTCATCCGCTTGCACACCATATGGTAAACGAACAGCCCAAAATGAGTACTTCGCTTCTCCCACCTCGGCATTTAATTCGTCAACCGCAAGCTGTGTTAATTTCCCAGTTAGCGTGGAGTCTTGACCACCAGATATTCCAAGAACAAATCCCTTTACAAAGCTAAAACGACGCGCATATTCCTTTAAAAAATCAATGGATTTGCGAATCTCTTCCTGCGCATCAATAGTAGGTAACACACGTAATTCCTTAATGATTTCTTGCTGTAATGTCATTTTGTCTTTCACTCCTTACGCTTTACAATCGATTGACCATTTCACTTACTTCTTCAATATTACGCATTTTATTATTCCAGCATTTTTGGCTTAAATCGACTGGGTACTCCTCAGGATTCATGGCACGTTTATATTCATCCCATAACAACTCTAAATTATTAGCTGCATAATCGCGCATTTCTTCCAAAGTAGGATTTTGATAATGTATTTCACCATTTTTAATCACATGATGATGTAAATTCTTAGCTTCAAAGTTCGTTACAAATTTTGATACGAACGTATGAACAGGGTGGAACATTTTAATTTTCCCCTCCGATTGAGGATTTTCATCTTGCATCGTAATGTAATCCCCTTCTGCCTTGCCATTCTTTCTATCAATAATGCGATATACATGTTTAAGCCCTGGCGTCGTTACCTTTTCAGCATTCGCTGAAATTTTAATCGTATCTTCTAATTGTCCATCGTTGTTTTCAATAGCGACCATTTTATAAACAGCACCTAAAGCTGGTTGGTCATACGCAGTAATGAGCTTTGTACCAATTCCCCACACATCCACTTTTGCACCTTGAGCCTTTAAGTTTAAGATCGTATATTCATCTAAGTCATTTGATACGATAATTTTAGCATTCTGGAAGCCTGCCTCATCTAACATACGACGCGCTTCTTTTGACAAGAAAGCTATATCCCCACTATCTAATCGAACTCCAATAAAATTAATTTTGTCACCAAGCTCTTTAGCCACTTGAATTGCTGTTGGCACACCCGATTTTAACGTATTGTAAGTATCTACAAGGAATACGCAATCACGATGACGTTTTGCATAGGAGTGAAATGCATCATAATCATTTTTATAGGCCTGTACAAGTGCATGTGCATGTGTACCTGATACTGGTATATTAAAAAGTTTACCTGCTCGCACATTACTAGTTGAAGCAAAACCACCAATAAACGCCGCACGCGTTCCCCATATTGCTGCGTCCATCTCCTGAGCACGTCGTGTACCGAATTCCATCGCCACTTCATTTTTTATAATTTGTTTAATACGACTAGCCTTTGTGGCAATTAAGGTTTGGTAATTCACAATGTTAAGTAATGCGGTTTCAATTAGTTGCGCTTCTACTAACGGCGCTTCAATGCGGATAATTGGTTCATTAGCGAAAACAGTTTCTCCTTCCACCATAGAATACATATCCCCTGTAAAACGAATATTTTTTAAATACTCGATAAAATCCTCTTTATAACCAACCTCTTCACGCAAATACGCTATGTCCGAATCAGTGAAATGAAAATCACGTAAATATTCAAGAATTCTCTCTAACCCCGCAAAAATTGCATAACCATTGCCAAAAGGTAATTTTCTAAAATATAGTTCAAAAACTGCTTTTCTATTATGTATACCATCAGCCCAATACGATTCTGCCATATTGATTTGGTACAAGTCTGTGTGTAGCGCTAAGCTATCATCTGCATAGTTTGATCTCACAAGAAACCCCTTCTTCCGCTTTGATAATTAGTCCTAGTATACACTATATACCCAAATTCTTGCGTATTACATCCTCCTACTTTAATGTTAGATTTCCTCACATGAATAGTCGGAAAATTTCGAACCGTTCACATTTTAGACATATTTTTTAGTGCCGCTTTCATTCCCCTTTTAAAAACCTTTTCAGCAAACTATTACGAAAGACGAAATATACCATGTAATAAAACATAACATGAATATTCAAAAAAATATTGCGCCGTTTTTCATCACGTTTTAACATGTAAATTAAATTTACTCAAGGAGCTGATATTGATGAAAAAAATAGAAGCAATCATCCGTCCCGAAGTATTCGGCGCTGTCAGAGACGGACTTGCACAGGAAGGTATCGCAGGGCTCAGTGTTACAGAAATTGCTGGTTGTGGCCGTCAATTAGGGCGTACAGGTTTATTTCGCGGAAATACCTACGAAATTGAATTTTTACCGAAGTTGAAATTAGAAATGATTGTTGATGATGAAAAAGTAGATCCTATTGTTGAAGTTTTGTTACGCAAGGCAGTAACCGGCAAGGTCGGTGACGGTAAAATCTTCATTTATCCAGTAGAACAAGCAATTCGTATCCGCACAAAAGAAGTCGGATCAATTGCAGTAGAATAAGGGGGTAATTTATATGGATGAAATAACATTATCTATAAATTTAGTTTGGGTGATGCTCGGTACAATTTTAGTCTTCTTTATGCATGCAGGATTTGCGATGGTTGAAGCTGGCTTTACACGTTCAAAAAACGCAGTCAATATTATTATGAAAAACTTCCTAACTATTTCACTTGGCGGTATCGTCTATTTTCTTTGTGGTTACGCTATTATGTTTGGTGATACAGCTGGCGGTATCTTCGGTTCAAGTGGCTTTGCCTTAAATGGTGTAGATGATCTTTCCTTCTTTATTTTCCAAACGATGTTTGCAGCAACTGGAGCAACAATTTTATCAGGAGCAGTAGCAGAACGTACTAATATTTTTGCTTATATCGGCGTTATTATTCTCATGTCGTCACTTGTTTATCCTGTTGTTGGTCATTGGGTTTGGAGTGGCCAAGGTTGGTTAACAAATCTTGGTTTTATCGATTTCGCTGGATCTACCGTTGTTCATTTAACAGGTGCAGTTGCGGCATTTGTAGCTGCTGTAATGGTCGGTCCTCGTCTCGGTAAATATGAAAATGGTCGTGTTAATGTTATTACAGGCCATAGTATTCCATTAGGAGCTTTAGGCGTATTTTTACTTTGGTTTGGTTGGTTTGGCTTCAATGGCGCTTCAACATTAGCTGCTGACCCTAAACTTGTTCCTATTGTAATCGCAAATACATTTTTCGCTGCTGCTGCAGGAGTTGTGGTTACTGCCCTTTATACAAAATTCCGATATGGCCATATCGATGGCTCACTCACATTAAACGGTGCTTTAGCAGGGCTTGTAAGTATTACCGCTGGTGCCGCTAATGTTAGTATAGTCGGTTCACTCATTATTGGATTAATTGCTGCTCCATTATTAGTCGAGGGCGTCCGCTTCATTGAATGGAAATTAAAAGTCGATGATCCTGTTGGCGCAATCGCTATCCATGGTATCTGTGGTATTTGGGGTACTCTAGCAGTTGGCTTGTTTGATATTGGTGGTCAAGGATTATTTTATGGAGGAGGTTTCGGCCAATTAGGAGTGCAAGCCATTGGGGTTATTGCTACCATTGCCTGGGTTAGCGTTTCAGTAGCAGCTGGTTTACTTATTATAAAAGCATTTGTGCCATTACGAGTTTCTGCTGAAGAAGAAGTCACTGGCCTAGATGTCATCGAACATGGTGCTCCGGCTTATGAGTTTCAGGATATCTTCAAAGGCTCTGCCGTACGAGGAGAAACATTTGCTCATCGTTTAACTCATTTCGGTAAAACAAATAACAATGTCCAAGAGGAACATGTATAGTGTTTAATGATCTTCGGCTTCTTTAATACAAAAAACAAAAATCTGCAATCCTTCGGCGAGCTGTTTCCCAAAAGGTATGCAGATTCTTTTTTACGCTTTCTCTAGCTCTAGTAAAAATTCTTTCATAGCTAGTCCACTACGAAAGCCTGTTAGCTTACCATCTTTTCCAATAACACGATGACAAGGAATAATCGCCAATATTGGATTAGCACCGATTGCACTGCCTACAGCTCTAACTGCCTTCGGATTACCGATACGGTGTGCAATATCTGAGTACGTTGTCGTTGTACCATATGGTAGCTCCTTCAATGCATCCCATACTGCTAGTTGAAATGCTGTCCCTTTAACATGTACTGGCACATCAAATTCAGTGAGCTCTTTATTAAAATAAGCCGTTAATTGCTTAACATATTGCTGTAACTTTTCTTTATTCTCTTCAAAGCGATAGCCTTTAAATGGCTTGTTTGCCCACACTTCTACCTCTTCAAATGGCGCATTAGGTGTTCCGATATACACAAGACCTTCATCTGAAGCAACGATATACATATTACCTTGTGCATATGTTAATGTATCTACATATAATATATCCATTCTCTATCCCCCTACATTAATCTAGGATCATCATCAAAACGTGTGGTTGATTTCCGTTCCGACTAGGCGCTTTGTAGCTGTCGCTTTGCTTTCGCTACAGAAAACATTTGTTGCTGACGCTTCGCTTTCGCACAGAGCAAAGCTTCCTGGGGGCGTCCGATGAGCCGCTTCACTCGCGTTGCTCGCTCCAGGGTCTCGGGCCAACACGATGTTGGTCACGAAGGCGTTATCACAGGACGTGATGGTTTTAGCCTTCGTTCCTCTATTGCTAATCCCCAAGGAGTCGCCCAGTCTTCACTCCAATCAACTTATTTACATAGTAGCCGTTTTAACAAACCTATCCACAACACTTAGTGATTCACCCCGTTTTATCCATTACTTGTAAATCGTTAAATAGCTTTAGCTTCCCTTTGTTTCATGCTACAGTTATTTTACCTATTAGTATAAAGGAGTTTTAACTTTATGAATACTTCATATGAGCCTGCCATTCACTTTCAACAGGTCACCTTTTCATCGAATGACAAAATGATATTAAAATCGATTACTGGTTCTTTCCCAAAAGGCAAAATCACTACATTAGTCGGCCCTTCAGGTGCTGGCAAAACAACTCTACTTAAATTGTGCAATGGACTATTATCTCCTACAGATGGTCAAATATTAATTGATAATCAAAACATTTCTACATACGAGCCTACCGCTTTAAGAAGACATGTGAGTATGGCCCTTCAAGCGGCCCCTATGATAGAAGGAACTGTATTTGACAATCTTGCACTTCCTCGTTCGCTACAAGGAGAAATGCTTACAGAGCGAGAAGCTATCCAATATTTACGAGACGTTGGACTCGATCAAAGCTTTTTACAACGGCCTACGAATAAATTATCAGGTGGTCAACGACAAAAAGTCTCTATTGCAAGAACACTTATTAATCAATCCTCCATTTTATTGCTAGATGAAATCACATCTGCATTAGACCGTCAATCCGTACAGGAAATTGAGGCACTTATTGCTACAATCAATAAAAAGTTTAATGTCACAATCATTTGGATAACTCATAATTTACAGCAAGCACTGACAATCGGACACTATACTTGGGTCATGATGGACGGAGAACTTATTGAAACAGGAAAAAGCTCCTTACTTAACGCACCTAAAAATCCACGTGTCGCTGAATTTGTACAGGGGGTGAATGCATGACGTATACTTCGCTTTCCTTAACGTTAATTTTTGTTTTAATTCCTCTTCTACTGTCAAAAACCTTAAAGCTAGGACTTGAAAAAGATACACTCATCGCTACTATTCGTTCTATTATTCAACTACTTGCCGTCGGTTACATTTTAAAATTTGTCTTTGATGCTCAAAGTTATATTTATATTTTCCTTATGGTTGCTTTAATGATTATAGTAGCAACACTAAATGCTCGTAAAAAAGGGAAAGGTATTAAAGGTATTACATGGAAAATAGCACTAACTCTTATTGTAGTAGAATTTGTTACGCAAGGAGTATTGCTTGGTTTTCATATTGTACCTGCAACAGCGCAGTATATTATACCAATTAGCGGTATGATGATTGGTAATTCAATGATATTATCGGTTCTATTTTTAAATCGTTTTACATCGGAAATTGCAAGTCATCAGAACGAAATTGAGCTAATTTTATCGCTTGGCGGCACACCAAAACAGGCAATTCACCGACAGCTAATGAATGCGATAAAGGCTAGTATGATTCCTACAATTGAAAGCCAAAAAACAATTGGCCTTGTTCAATTACCAGGTATGATGAGTGGCCAAATAATTGGCGGAGCAGACCCCATTCAAGCGGTGCAATTCCAATTATTAATCATTTTCGCTCTGCTAACAGCAGCGACATTATCTAGCATAATGATAGGTTTTTTAAGCTATCCTGCACTTTTTAATGAGCGCATGCAAATACTGGAAGTGAAATAATTGTTATAGTAAAAACAATATTTATTTTCTAAATTATGCTATAATATAGAAAAAAGAAATGCAGTGAGGAGAATGACCATGTTATTACGCGATTTTTTCATCCATTTATCTGAAAACCAACTATTAAATAGTGCTGCAAAAAAATACGGACTAAAATTAGGAGCACAAAGTGTAGTAGCTGGTACAAATATTGAAGAAACGATTGCGAGCATCAAAGAGCTTAACGCACATAAAATCTCTTGCACAGTAGATAATTTAGGGGAATTTGTTTCAACTGAAGAAGAAGCAACAAAAGCTAAAGAACAAATCCTTGCTGTTATTGAGGCTATTCATGAAAACGGCGTTGATGCACATATTTCGTTAAAGCCATCTCAATTAGGTTTAGATATTGATGTTGATTTTTGTTACGATAATTTATATGAGATTGTAGAAAAAGCAGCAGCATATGATATATTCGTTAACTTTGACATGGAAGACTACGGTCGTTTACAAACGTCCTTTGATATGGTGGAAGAGCTATCCAAAACGTTTAATAATGTAGGTACTGTTATCCAATCTTACTTTTACCGCGCTAAGGACGATATCGAAAAATTCAAGGACTATCGCCTTCGTATCGTAAAAGGTGCTTATAAAGAACCTGCAGAGGTTGCTTTCCAAGATAAATTAGATATTGATTTAAATTACATCGAGTTAATCGAATATCATTTACTACATGGTAAATTTACGTCCATCGCAACACATGATCATAATGTTATTGCACACGTAAAACGTTTTGTAGCTGACAATAATATTCCACTTGATAAATTCGAATTCCAAATGCTTTACGGCTTCCGTACAGATATGCAAAAAGAGCTTGCAAAAGAAGGCTATAACTTCTGTGTATATGTACCATTCGGCGAAGATTGGTACGGCTACTTTATGCGCCGTTTAGCGGAGCGTCCTCAAAATCTTAATCTTGTTACAAAACAAGTATTTACGAAAAAAACGAACACAGTCCTTGCTGTTGCAGCAGGTGCATTCGTTCTTGGACGTTTAACAAAACGTAAAAAATAAGGTCCCACATAAAGAAGCCAGAAGCTTAATTGAATAAGCTTCTGGCTTTAGTTGTGAATTTTTAATCTCTGATCTCTCAAGCACTATTAGGAATCGGAATTTCTTAAAAACGTGTCGTAAAAATAATCAGTGGAGATGAAAAAAAGCCCCACTGATTAAAGTTTTTATATTATTCAACATGTAACGCAATGGCCGAAACAATTGCTTCTGCTGCATGCTCCCATTTACCATCAATAAAACTACCTAATTTTTGCCCAAGTTCTTGTATCATTTCAAGCGTAACCGGGATATCATTCTTCTCTGCTAATGTAGCAAGAAATGGAGCAGATAAACTTGTCCAACCTCCACGGTCAATTTTAATCTCTACTTGCTTTACTTCTCCATTTTCTATATCAATACGGTAGTATAATTGATCATCCGGACGCCAGCTTAAGTGATGGGATATTTGCCCATTTACAACTGTTAGATCATTCTTTTTCGAAATAGAAGCTGGTTTTACATTAAATTCATGACCTAGTACATTTAATTTTTTAATTTCAGGACCGACTAATGCCGCCTGAACAGCTAGATCCATATTACTTTGTAACGGGATAGATGTCTCCGTCTCAACTACTGGATCAACCATATCGTTGCTTGCAGCAAAAACGGCTGAAGGATACGCGCTAGTAACGACAAATGTTGTTGCTAATAATGCTGTTGAAGTTACTTTCATAATTTTGTTCATAATTATTTCCATCCTTCCCATTAAAATGATTACTGTTTTCTAAATTTTATCATTAGTAGTCTAAATATACAATATGCTAATATATTTTTTAAATGACAAAAGGCACTGAATTTAAATAATTCAATGCCTTTTGTCTACTTTTACCCATACATTTGCTTAGGTATAAGGATATTCATGATAGGTTCTTAAGGTATTTATTTATTCCATCCTTTTTCTTTAAAACGGGCAATGGCTTCAATACGATTCCCAACATTTAATTTTTCTAAAATAGTGGAAATGTAGTTACGAACAGTCCCGGCCGATAAAAATAATTCCGCAGCAATTTCTTTTGTCGTCTTTCCTTCTGCAACAAGTGTCAATACTTGGCTCTCACGGTCAGTTAAAGGATTTTCACTATCATCCTCATAGACAAAATCAACGAGTTCAGGTGCATATATTCTTTTGCCGTCCATAATTGTACGAATGGCACTGACCAATTCTTCTATCGGACTATCCTTTAGTAGATAGCCACGAACGCTGGATTTTCTTGCACGTTCAAAATAACCCGGCCTTGCAAATGTCGTTAATATAATCACTTTACAATCCGAACCTATGCAATGCAGTTCTTCGGCAGCATCCAATCCAGTTTTCACTGGCATTTCAATATCCATAATACAAATATCAGGCTGATGCTCTTCAACAAGCGCCAATGCTTCTTCACCATTTTTTGCTAATCCAACGACCTCCATATCATCCTCCATACTAAGTAATGAACGTAGTGCGCCTAATAGCATCCCCTGATCTTCAGCAATTACAATTCGTATCATGTCGCAATCCTCTTTTCTATATGTTCTTCAGATTTTCTTTGACCTTCTGATGCGTAATCGCCACTGGAATCGACACTGTTAATGTAGTGCCCTCTTCACTTTCGATTTTAAAAGAACCGTTTATAAACTCTAACCGTTCTCGCATTCCCTTTAATCCGTTACCCGTCTTCCAAGCTTGCTTTTTGGTGATTCCTTGCCCATTATCACGAACAACTAAATATACTTCCTTAAAATTTTGATGGAAGGCAATTTCACATTTTGTAGCACCACTATGCTTAACAACATTATTAACTGCCTCTTTTAAGCACATGGATAATACATTTTCCACAAGTGGTGGAACTTGTAAAGCATCTTTATCACCTTCAAATACAAACTCCATTTCAGCAGCCTTTAATATTTGAGAAATACGCATAATCTCATCCTCAAATCTAGTTGTTCGCATATCCGATACTAATTCACGTACCTCTTTTAATGCGATACTTGCCGTTTGACGAATATCCTTAATCTCTGTTAGAGCTTGCTGTGGATCACGTTCAATTAATCTTGAAGCTAAGTCACTTTTTAGGCCTATCATCGATAACTTTTGACCGAGAGTATCATGTAAATCCCGAGCAATACGTTGGCGTTCCTCAAAAACAATTAACTCGGCTATTCGTTCATTAGCAGTCTCAAGCTGACCTTCTAAATTTTCGCGTTTATTTTTTGAATAAATCGTTAATGGGAGAAGCACAACCGCTAGAATCGTTAAAACAACAAATGGTAGTTGTGATAAAAATAAGTGTAGTTCAACGAAAAAGCCAACACCTGTAGAAATAACCGTAAAGCCAATATGTAGTCCATACATAATATAGAAACCAACAGGTTTACGAATATTTCCAATGAAGAAAGCTGTGAAAATTGATAAATACACATAGCCATACAAAATGGTCATAACGATATTAATGACCATTTCAAAGCTAATCCACATATAAACAAGACCATTTTTCGAATTCATGGAAAACCGATAGAAAATAAAATATAGCATTAGAAATGTAATACCTATAGATATTTCTATATAGGATGATTTTCTAAAAATGAAGAAAAACGGTAGGAAACAGAAAATAATCCATAAATATACACTGAGCATTGGACTATTCGGAATAATACTGTGCGATTTCCTCAACATAATCTCACGCTCTTTCCTACTTTTCCCTTATTATAACAAGAAAATTAATTTTATGCCTGTACATGGTTTTTACCGTGACAGCTGTATATTACATATCAATTGCTTCATCCACAATATATGTTTTATTTACGTAAAACAGCCATCCCTTCGAAGAGATGGCTGAAAAAACTCTACTAAGCAGCAATACTGCCTCTTGCTTTTCGTTTAATTATTTCATTAACTTCTTTAAAGCTTATAAACTTACCTTGGTCTTCATCGTATAGCTTATAGCGTAATGATTCTAAACTTGTACGCAATGTTATTGTTGTCGCCGTGTGTAATGGCGGTGTTTCATTATGCGCTTTTTCAAGGTTATAGTTTGGTACACGTGGGGCTAAATGATGTACATGGTGGAAGCCAATATTACCTGTAGCCCATTGTAATAGCTTTGGTAATTTATAATACGAGCTACCTTCGACAGCAGCCTTTACATAATCCCATTCTTTATCATGCTCAAAATAAGAATCCTCGTACGTATGTTGGATATAGAATAACCAAATACCTAAAGAACCAGCAACAAATAGTGTTATACCCTGTACTAATAAAAATGCTTGCCAACCCATAAAGTAAATTAAAGTTATACAAATTCCAGCAATAACGACATTTGTTAAATGTGTGTTAAAGCGTTCCTTCTGTTTAGCGTCTTTACGATTAAAGCGATTTAATATTAACACCATAAATAGTGGACCTAAGCCGAACATTACGAACGGATTACGGTAAAAACGATACCATAAACGTTGTCCTTTAGATGCTTGTAAAAATTCTTCCACAGTCATCATATCAATATCACCGATACCACGCTTGTCTAAGTTCGAGCTAGTTGCGTGGTGAATTGTATGTTCACGCTTCCATTTTTCATATGGGAATGATGTTATCACTCCAGTTACAAAACCAACCCAGTCGTTTGCTTTTTTACTTTTGAAAAATGAACCGTGTGTACAATCATGGAAAATAATAAATGTTCGTACGACAAAGCCAGCAGAAATTACGCTTAACCCAACTGTTAGCCATGGTGAAATATCCATTAACATATAGCCAGCTACCCATAAAGCGATTAAAGGTACAATTGTATTTACCATTTGAAAAATACTTTTAGCTGTATCAGACTTCGCAAATGGTGCTACATCCTGGCGCAGTTTTTTTGTTTTTTCTCGATCTGTTGCCATTGTTTTTACTCCCTCGTTTCCTTTTTCCTTATGACCTCATCATAAAACAAGAGTACAATCATGCACAGAAGCAAACATCATAAAAAGGATATGACATTTGTCATACCCTTTAATCTTGCTACAAAGGAATAAATATAAATTAATATGGCTCATTACTATAACGTGTGGTTGATTTCCGTTCCGTCTGGGCGCTTTGTAGCTGCCGCTTCGCTTTCGCACAGAGCAGAGCTTCCTGGGGGCGTCCGATGAGCCGCTTCACTCGCTTTGCTCGCTCCAGGGTCTCGGGCCAACACGAAGTTGGTCACGAAGGCGTTATCACAGGACGTGATGGTTTTAGCCTTCGTTCCTCTATTGCTGATCCCCAAGGAGTCGCCCAGCCTCCACTCCAATCAACTATTATCATCGCATATGTCATACCCAGTTTTTAGCAAACAGCCTTTAAAATGTAGAATTAAACAAAGGTTAATTTTCACACCGAGTTGGGGCTTTCCGCGCAAGCTGATCTCACAGGAGTCGCCACTCTCCGTGAACAATCAACAGTTCCTCATTATTAGTATGAGTAGACAGGCTGAACCAAGAGAAAATAGCTATGATTACAGTATCATAAAGATTCAGCTTAATAGGTTAGCCTCGCTATAGGGAAAAACAATACTTTCCGAAGCCCCTTACAAAATGCTGGGGTCTCACAATTAAATTATTATACAGCTTTATGCAAATAAAATAGAGTACACCTTCAGTCCGGAAGTATTTTACACTCTATACCCTTTCTACGCTTTTGGTCCAGTTAACTGTAGCTGATAAAATACAAGATCTAGCCACTGTCCAAATTTATAGCCTGCATTTTTAATTGTACCTACATATTCAAAGCCTAGTTTTTCATGTACTTTAATACTTCCGATGTTATCACCATCAATGCCCCCTACAAGTGTCTTCACACCTTGCTCTTTGGCAGTTCGAATTAGCTCTTGCATTAATTGTGACGCTATCCCCTTTTGGTAATGATCCTTATGCACATATACAGAGTGCTCCATTGTGTGCTTATAACCTGGATATGGACGGAACTGACTATATGTTGCAAAGCCAGCTACTGTGCCATTTTCGTCAAAGACTAGCAATGGGTTATCGAGCGTTTGCTGCTCTTTGAACCATTGTCTTTTTTCTTCTAGCGATTGTGTTTCATATCGGTAAACAGCTTTGCTCGTTAAAATAATGTCATTGTAAATATCTAAAATCTCGGGTAAATCTTTCTCTTCCATGAATCGGATCATCATACTCACGTCCCAACCATAAAGTTAACTACTTCTTCCGGCATCACACATTAAAATAGCGAGCATCTGGATGTGCAAAGACAATTGCTGAAACAGACGCTTCTGGCTCCATCATAAAGCCTTCCGTCAAATGCACACCAATATCCTCTGGTTTTAATAAGCCAAATAATTTCTCTTGATCCTCTAGGTTCGGACATGCTGGATAGCCGAATGAGAAGCGCTGTCCTTGATATTTTGCAGCGAAACGATCACGCATTGTAAAATCTGTCGCATCTGGGAAGCCCCACTGGTCGCGAATTTCTTGGTGCATACGTTCCGCGAAACCTTCCGCTAGCTCAAGGGCTGTAGATTGTAATGCATGACTTTCGAGGAATTTCCCTTCCTCTTTTAGCTGACGAGCCTGCGCCATAACTCCTTGTCCTGCTGTTACCACCATTAAGGCAATATAGTCCATTTCACCGCTTTCAACTGTTTTCAGGAAATCTGCAAGACATAAAAACGGTTCAACTTGCTGACGAGGGAATGTAAATCGTTCAATTTCTGTTTTGCTATCTGCTGGGTCATAAACGACTACATCATCCCCATCGGCTTGAGCAGGGAAAAACTGATACACACCCGACGGCTTCAATAGATCACTTTGTAAATATTCGTCGACTAAATCTTTTAACTCTGTTGCCCTTTCATCGCCAGCATCAAGCAACTGCTGTACTTGACCCTTTAAACCTAGGTGATGTCCAAGTAATGTCCGCATATTAACATATGGATATAAATGCGAAACGGCATATTCTCTCTTTACATGGCGTCGCACATCAGCTGGAAGATAGACAGACGCTTCCTTTACTGTGCGTACAGGCTTTATAATTACTTCTTTTGCAGGGCGAGCCGCTCTTTTTTCGTCTGCCTCTAAGCGTTTTTCCCGAGATTCCTTAATTTCAGCTAAGAAATCTGCACGTGTATCTGTCCCCATTAACCGATTTGCCTGCTCTAATCCTTGCATCGCATCCTTTGAATAAATGACAGGTCCATTATATTCGCCGGCAATTTTTGTTTCCGTAAAGCGACGGGATAATGCCGCTCCCCCTACTAAAATAGGTACGTCAATACCCGCTTCCTTGAAATCCTGAGCTGTAATAACCATTTGCTGTGCAGATTTTACAAGTAAGCCTGAAAGCCCGATGAAATCTGGCTTTTCTTTGCGAATTGCTTCTATTAATTGGGCAGGTGTTACTTTAATGCCGAGATCAACAACCTTATAGCCATTATTACTTAAAATAATATCGACAAGGTTTTTCCCAATATCATGCACATCGCCTTTGACAGTAGCAAGTACCATCTTACCCTTGCCAGCACTCTCTTCATCTTTCTCCATGAATTGCTCTAAATGTGCCACCGCTGCCTTCATTACCCCTGCTGATTGTAATACTTCTGCTACGATGAGCTGATTATCGTTAAATAAGCGGCCAACCTCTGCCATTCCATCCATTAATGGTCCATTAATAATAGCAAGTGGTGTTTCGAAAATTTCACGAGCAGCTTCTAAATCTTCAATAAGCCCTTCCTTTGTACCTTCTAAAATATAGTAGGCTAAGCGACCTTCTACTGTTTTCGGAATATCTGCCTCTGTTTTTTCCTTCTTTTTATCACGATAGAAATCCGTGAAGACAGCTAATGTTTCATCATTTGTATTGAAGAGTAAATCATTTGCTAGTTTAATTTCCGCCTCAGGAATGGATGCATAACGTTCTAGCTTCTCCGTATTCACAATTGCATAATCTAAACCAGCCTGTGTACAGTGATATAAATACACAGCGTTTAATACTTCACGACCTACTGGTGGTAATCCGAACGAAATATTACTTACACCAAGCACCGTTAATGTACGTGGCATTTTTTCTTTAATAAGGCGAATTCCTTCCACTGTTTCAAGCGCTGAGCCAATATACTGTTCATCTCCTGTACCTACTGGGAACATTAATGGATCAAAAATAATATCTTCAGGAGCAATGCCCCATTTTTCTGTTAACAATTTATATGAACGTTCAGCAATCTCCAGCTTGCGATGTCGATCAACTGCCATGCCTTGCTCATCAATTGTACCTACAACTAAAGAGGCACCATATTTTTTCACTAACGGTAGAACTGCGTCAAAACGCTCTTCGCCATCCTCTAAGTTAATAGAATTAATGATGGCTTTCCCTTGAGAAAACTTAAGTGCTTCCTCAATTACTTTTTCATCTGTCGAGTCGATCACAAGAGGTACTTTTACTTTTTTTACAACCTCCTGCATAAAACCACGGATATCCGCTAATTCATCGCGGTCAGGATTTGCTAAACAAATATCGATCACATGTGCTCCATTTTTAACCTGAGCACGCGCGATTTCTGCTGCTTCCTCAAACTTCCCATCAATAATTAAATTTTTAAACTTACGAGAGCCGATGACATTTGTCCGTTCTCCAATAAATAATGGACGCATAGAGTCGTCATACACTAATGGCTCTATCCCTGATACTACATGACCATGTGTCGCATCTGGTAATTGGCGAGGCTTTTTGTCCTTTAGCACCTCTCGGATAGCTGCAATATGTGCTGGCGTTGTACCGCAGCAACCTCCGACAATATTTAGCCAGCCCTTTTCCGCAAAGCCTTTTAACTTTTGTGACAATGATTCAGGTGACTCATGATAGCAGCCTTCCTCATCCGGTAAGCCCGCATTCGGGTAACAGCTAATATAGCCTGTTGAAAGCTCTGCTAGTGAACGAATATGATCCGTCATAAACTCTGGTCCAGTCGCACAGTTTAAACCAACTGATAATGGTTTAATATGCTCGATGGAAATGTAAAAAGCATCAATTGTTTGACCAGCCAGTGTCGTTCCCATCGGTTCAATTGTTCCTGATATCATTACAGGTAGCTCTTTTCCAGTTGCCTCAAAAGCACGAGATACTCCCAATGTTCCTGCCTTAACATTCAACATATCTTGACTAGTTTCTAGCAACAGAACGTCCGCTCCGGCTTCGATTAATGCCTTTGCTTGAACATAGAAGTTTTCCTCTAACTCATCAAATGTAATACCACCTGTAACCGATAAGGTTTTTGTAGTTGGTCCCATAGCTCCCGCTACAAAACGTGGCCAATCGGATGTTGAAAACTCATCTACTACTTTGCGAGCAATTTCTACAGCACGTTTATTGATTTCTTCTGCCTTCGCACCAAGATCATATTCATTTAATACAAGTGGTGTACTCCCAAATGTATTGGTACAAATAATATCTGCTCCAGCCTCTAAATATTTTCTATGAACTTTTTCAAGCACATCTGGTCTAGTTAGCACGAGATTTTCATTACAGCCATCGTATTCCTCGCCACCAAAATCCTCTGCCGATAAATTTTCATTTTGTAGCATTGTACCCATTGCGCCATCAAGAATTAATATTCGTTTCTCTAGTTGCTCTTCAATCAAGTGCTTAGCCATTTATACTTACCCCTTTTTTCTGTTCATCCAATTGCTCAATAAATTTCATTAATTCTAGCGTCATATCATAGCGTAAAAATGGTGTGATGAGGTAAATTCCATTGAAATATTCCGCTGCTACTTCTACTAATTCCTTGGCAATTGCAATTCCTTCTAGTGTTGCGCGTTCCTTATCATCGCCACAAGCCTTCATACGTGCTAACGCATCTTCAGATAGTTTGATGCCTGGCACTTCATGATGTAAGAACTCCGCACTTTTATAGCTCGTTACTGGCATAATGCCTATATAAATTGGTGTTTCTAAATGCTTTGTCGCCTCGTAAATTTCCACGATTTTTTCCTTTGTGTAAACAGGCTGTGAAATAAAATAATCTGCCCCATGTTCAATTTTCTTTTCTAATCGAGAGACAGCTCTATCTAGTACACGTACATTGGGATTAAACGCAGCCGCTACAGAGAAATTTGCCTTTTTACGAAGTGGTTTCCCTGAGAACGATACACCTTCATTTAACTGTTTTATTAATTGGATTAGCTCCATAGAAGATACGTCGTAAACGCTAGTTGCTCCTGGGAAATCGCCTACCTTTGTCGGATCTCCAGTAACTGCTAAAATATCATGAATCCCTAGTGCATTTAATCCCATTAAATGTGATTGAAGACCAATTAAATTACGATCTCGGCATGTTATATGTGTCAACGGGCGTACCCCGTGTGTTTCTTTCAGCAAGGCTCCCATTGCGACATTACTAATCCTTGGAGAAGCGAGTGAATTATCTGCCATCATGACTACATCCGCGCCCGCTTCATATATTTTTTTTGCTCCTTCAATAAAGCCTTCAATTTCTAAATGTCTTGGTGTATCTAACTCTACAATAACTGAGCGTTCACGTTTTACTTTTTCATGTAATGGCTCATAATTTGCTGGCTCTGCCTCACGGACAATCTCTACTTTTTCTGGCTTTGCATACTTTTCCTCAACCGGGGATAGCTCCTCTAAGTACTTTTTCGCTGCAGCAATATGCTTTGGTGTCGTACCACAACAGCCACCAATTAAACGTACCCCCTGATCACGAAGCTCTACAGCTGCTCGACCAAAATAATCTGCCTCCGACTCATAAACGACACGCCCATCCTCCAAATCAAGAAGAGAGGCGTTCGGATACGCTGACATAAATGCCTTCTCAGGAAGCTCTACACCTTCAAATGCTTGTATAGTATGGTGAGGGCCTAAGCGGCAGTTAACACCTACGATATCAGCACCTAACGATTCAAGTTTATGTAAGGCGTTATTTAAGCTCATTCCATTTTGCAAAATTCCGGGTTCGTGCATAGAAACTTGAGCAATAATCGGTAATTTCGTTTTAGCTCGTAGCATTGTTAAAGTCGCTGCTAGCTCTTCAAAATCATAATAAGTTTCAAGTAAAAGACCATCTGGATTTCCTGCCAGTAAAACAGTTGCCTGCTCATCAACGGTTGCTAAAATTTCCTCTAACGTTGCGTCACTTTTACGAATGCCACGGATCCCCCCAATAGTACCTAAAACAAATTGTCCACCATCTGCCGCTGCTCGTTTTGCAATTGTTATAGCGGCTTCATTAAATTGCTGTACACGAGATTCCAATCCATAGCGGGCTAATTTTATGGCATTAGCCCCGTAAGTATTCGTCTGAATAATATCAGCACCAGCTGCAATATATTCTCTATGAATCTTTTCAATTAATTCAGGTCTCTGTACATTCATTTCCTCATGACAGTACTCCAAGCCATAGCCGTATAAAACCGTACCAATTGCACCATCTGCTGTAAGAACATGCGTTTTTAACCTTTCAAGCAATCCCATAAAACTAACCTCTCTTCCTTTTTCTATCAATTATGCCTCGCAATAATTGCGTCCGGAATCGGCTTTGTGCTTAGGCCTGCACGAGGGCCACGATGTCGGTCATTTCGGTAATGCCACAGGACGTGGCATTTTTACCGATGCAGGTCAGTTAGCCGTTATCACATGGATGCGATGATTTTTAGGCTAACATCCTCTAAGAACTCCTTTCCGATTCCGTGACATACGCCGGAGGCTTTAACTTCTTTCAGCTGAAAGAAGTTAAAATAAAAAAGCCTTCTTTCATAAAAAAAGAAGGCTTTTACGTTTCGTAATTGTTTTCCTTCTCATCTTCGACACACGGTCTTCTGGATTTAGCACCTGACAATAAGTTGGTTGCTGAAGCTTCATAGGGCCAGTCCCTCTGCTTCTCTTGATAAGAATTTAGTATGAATTTTTTAAATAATTAAAAGAATCATATCGTTTACGAACGATAGAGTCAAGACTATTTCACTGAACGAAGGATAATTTTTACGAAATTTATAATATTTTGATTTATATCAAACAATTACGATAGCTTTTCTACAAGCTCCTGACCAATTTTTTTACCATTTTGAATACATGCACCTATGCCTACTCCAAAATAAGAGCATCCCGCTATTGATAAATTTGGATAGTTTTTCTCGAGCTCTCGTAAGAGACCTTGCAACGCTTCACGATGTGCCAAGTCGTACTTCGGCATCTGGTCGATCCATTTTGTTACGTCAACAACAGTTGGTTTTTCCTCAATCCCCAAGCTTTTTCTTACATCCTCTAGAGCAACAGCTGCTAACTCTTCATCTGTCATCATACGCAATCTCTCATACTCAGGGTTAATGCTCTTATAAAAAAGTCGCACCAGTAATTTCCCTTCTGCTGAGGTGTGTTTCCACTTGCGACTTGTCCACGTTGCTGCATTACATATAACATCCGAATTATGTGACACAATATAGCCTGTTCCATCTGCTGGTAATCTATTATCGGGTACATCAAATCCTAAATAAATCGTAATGGCGGATGCAGTATTAAATTGTTCAAAATAACAGTTCAAAGATTCATCCTGCAATAAGCTTTGTACCGCTTCATTTGGCAGTGCCAATACAACATGATTCGCTTCAATCATTTTACCGTTTGCTAACGTAACAGCGTATAGATTCTCCTGCTTTTTAACACTAGTAGTGGCAATCCCTTTTATAATTTCTACATCCGTTAACGTTTCTTCAAGTCGATCAATTAGTGAAGATAAACCATTTTTAAATGAAATAAATTTTTTATTGGCGGCTTTCACAAATTGTTCCCTGTTTGCATCGAAGCCTTTAATAATACTACCGTAATCGTTTTTGTAATCGATTAAGTACGGTAAAGTAGAAGCAATTGAAAGTTGATTTAAATCTCCAGAATATACACCTGCAAGTACAGGCGCTATTTGGTTTTGAACAAGCTCCTCGCCTAAATAATACGTTAAAAATTCCCCAATCGAGCTTTCCTTTGTAAATCTTTCATTTGGCATTGTTAAATCCTTTAATGCTTCTTTTTTACCTTCCTCTGATACAAGCGTGCTTTCCTCAAGAGATTGTAAGCTCATAGGAATTCCGAATGTTGAGTCTGCTGGGATGGCATGTAGCTCATTATTTGTGTAAATATATGAAATACCTGTTTCGTTATACACAAGATTTTGTTCGAAATTTAGTTCCTCTACTAACTCCATGACACCTTTATGACGCGCTACAATAGAATCCGCTCCTGTTTCCATGATGAACCCTTGTTCATATGCAGAGTGAAGCTTGCCACCAAGGTATGTATTTTTTTCAACAAGTACAAGTTTTATATCTAAGTTTTTATCCTGAACTTGGCGTTGTAAATAATGCATCGTACACAATCCAGTAATTCCGCCACCTAATACAACAACTGTTTTCATATTATTAACCGCCCCTATTTTTAGTTCTCTATTTAGTATAAACTTTTTTAATCGAAAATTACGTTAAACCCTTTACAAATTTAGCAAAAATGGAGCTATCCAACGCATTGGATAGCTCCATTTTTTTACATTCGTATAGCATATATTCGCTAGAGGCTTTTATCTACTTAACGGAAATTATATATTAACAGTTGATATAGTGTTATTTGAACCTTAAGTGTGTAGTGCTTAAAAAAAAGGAAACAACAATTTTCTTCGCCTTTTGCTTATCTATAAATTAATTTAAATTTTGTGCAAAGCTAGCTAGTTTTCCAGCTGAATTTTTCACTTCGTTAAAGGCAATACCTAATTCACTTAGTACTTCTGCTATTGCTTGTACTTCTTTTTCCATCCGACCATTTTGATCTTTAGCCTCGGTCATAGCTTCTAATATATTAGTAAATTGTCCTTCCGTTTGAACCATATTTTCCTCACCAGAGGCTACCTCTTCTTGAATATTACTAAGAGAAAGAACAAGTTTATCTGTTCGCTCATTCGTTTTATGTAGTAACGTCGCTACCGATGTGACAGATTCCTTTGTTTGAATCGATAGTTTTCGTACTTCATCTGCAACAACACTAAAGCCTTTACCCGCTTCTCCAGCACGAGCCGCTTCTATTGCCGCATTTAAAGCCAACAAGTTCGTTTGATTAGCAATATTTGTTACAACATTCATAATCGATTCCATTTCCTTTGACATATCTGTCAACTGTGCAATATTTTCTGCTATATCATCAAGTGAGTATATAATATTACTCATATTTTGCGATTGACTCTTTAACCGTTCACGACCTTCTAATGCCTGACTCTCAGCCATAGTCGACACTTGAAGTGATTTTTTCGCTAGTTGTTTAATCTCAACTGATTGTCCACTTAAGCGATGAAATGAATTGTTCGTTTCCTGAGATATTGTGGCAAGACCTTCCGAAGACTCTACGATTTCTTGCTCTATCGCTTCTTTTCTACGTTCCATTTTTTCATGAAGTTGCTCAATTGTGTGCTCAAACGCCTCTAAAACCAACTGTTGCTCAAAATTGGAAATTTTCGAGATAGCTCGAATTGTATTAAGCTGATCCATTGGATGATTAATATGTTCTTCAACCAGGTCAATAAATGATGCTGTTAAATCTTGAAAGGCGCAAATATACCATTGTGTTTTAAGCCCGATATGGACATGCACTTTAGCAATTTTAATTCGTCTTTGATAAAATTCATCATCAATCGTACCATTAAACATTTCAATAATATGACGTCGTAATGTAATTTTCAGCTTCTCCACGGAACTATGTCTATTAATAATATCTACTAAACTACGTTCAGTTCCAATCATTTCATAAAATCGATTAACAATATTATCAATATCGCCTTCTACAAAAGGTTGAAAGGCTTTTAAATATTGTAAATCCCGCTTTGTCAATTTAAGTAAATCAATTTGCTTTTTTATTGAATGGCAATTCGCTAAATCCATTTTTACAATGTATTGCTCTAAATCTAACGCAGTTGTCTTTCTCTGTTTTTGAAAAATCACACATTTACCCTCTTTCATGCCGTGTACTTTTGAAAAAGCTGAGAAAAATCTAATTCCGTCCACCAAAAATATAGATTAGGAAGGTTCATCCCAAACTTTTGGTGATAAGCCATCAGGATGTTAGTTAACCATTATTATCCATTCAGGTTACTTATAATGCTGATTTCTGTTACGGGCTACAATCAGCTAAAAATGGTTACCATATTACTAGCTATTGCTACTAACTACTCTTTCAAAATCACTCATATACATTATACATTTTATAAATAGCTGTCAATTTTTGAATATACATTTTTTCCCTAAAATTGTATAAAAAGTCCCTGTTATCTTACTTATGATCTAAAACAGTAAAAAAGCTACCACAATACTTTTAGGTAGCCAATTTACATCGTCTCTGTTTTTTTATGCTTATTTTTTCCTTGTTTTAGTTTGCAGTAATTACCGCTTATTATATTAATATTTTTACAATCAGTTCTTCGTAGTAATATACACCTGTACAACATACTAAAACAAAAACTTAAGACCTATATATAAATTGTTAATAATCGAATCCAAACACCTAGTACTTTTTAATAAAAAATACTTAAATCCCTTTCAATTCTTGTAGTAAAATTGCAGCCTCTTCACTTCCTGCATCTGCTGCAAGTCCATACCACTTTATAGCCTCTTTAATATTTCTAGCTATTCCTTCTCCTTTATTGTATATATGCCCTAATTGTAATTTAGCTTCCGAATCTCCTTGAAGAGCAGCCTGTTTAAACCAATGAATACCCTTTTCAATATTTCGTATACCTGTTAAGCCTTGGCTCCAAATATAGCCCAAATCATAAAAGGTATCGACATGATATTGCTCTGCAGCTTTTTCATACCAATATAATCCACGGTTCACATCTTTAGGTTGACCTAACCGTCCCTCTAAATAGACTCCTCCAAGCCTGTATTGAGCTTCGACATAGCCTGCTTCAGCAGATCTTCTATAGTAGCTACGTGCTTGTTCCTCATTTTTGTCGATTCCTAATCCTTGCTCGTAAATAATTCCGAGGGTAAACATAGCCTCTGCCACACCTTGTTGTGCAGCGAAGTCGAACCACTTCTTCGCAAGTACCAAATTTTCTGGTACTCCCTCACCGTTAAAATACATATCTGCTAAATTATTTGCAGCATCTGGATGCCCTTGCTTTGCTGCAGCCTCATACAGTAAAAAAGCTCTATTATAGTTTTCTTGAACACCTAGACCTTCAAAATAAAAATTACCAAGTGCATATTGTGCATCGGCATTTCCTTGAGATGCGGCTAACTCAAACCACTTTACTGACTTTTCTGGTTGGAAATATTCGCCGTCAATTGCACTATAATATTCTCCAAGCTGAAATTGTGCATCGGCATCCTGTTCCTCGATGGCATCTTTGTATAAGTCAATGATTACTTCATGATCTAGATCTTCTTCGTCAAACGCCGCAACTTGTTCATTTTGGTGAATAAAATACCATTCCAATATATCAAGTACATCATCAACAACTTCATTACAATTGGATAACCTCTCCAGTGAAGAAATTTGCCAAATAAAAATATAAATAGGGAGTGGAATTGCATCACGCAGTAAATCATCATATTCAGCTAAAAGCGTTAGCACATTCTCCTGTACTGACTTTGTCTGTTCTGGATGTATAATTTGTAAGTGTCGTTGTTGTTTCTTTTTCAACAGTCCTTGCACAACTTGATATAGTATTTTGTGCAAGGTCGCTAATTGCACTTGTTCGACAGTTATTACATTAATGTTTTGCGCAAACCATGTATCTTGTGTTTGCGTGAGCTTTTGTAGGGATACAATTCGCTCTTTATTTTGTTTTGCTAAAATTTGCCCATACATTCATTTCCCCCCTTGCACTCTATCTTGCCACTATTATATGGAAGACAGTTCTAAATTGGTTACACATATGCTCTTAAGATTAATCCAATGAACAATGTAATGAACAAAAAGACAGTAACATGAATCCATTTATACATTTCTAATAATCCGATAAATTCACGAGTAAATGCATTAGGCACATAATAAAAGGCAGTCTTCGAACCAACGCCTTGTGCATCAAGCTTCGCCTTTTTGGCATAAATACTTGCACGAAAAACATGAAAATTATTCGTTACGAATATGGATCGATACTTCTTTCCTTGAGCATGCTTATCCATAATTTTTTTAGAGAATGCCATATTTTGTTCAGTATTTGTCGATTGATCTTCCATTAAGACTTTTTGGGCTGGTATTTGATGTTCGTCAACTATATATTTTTTCATGGCATATGCTTCTGATACTTTTTCATCATGCCCCTGTCCACCTGAGACTATAATGTAAGGTCGTTCTCCATATTTTCGAAATCGCTTTACTGCCTCGTCTAAACGGCTAGCTAAAAGTGGTGGCACCTTATCTCCAATTAGTCCTGACCCTAGCACAATAATATAGTTAGGCTCATAAAGAATCGGCGTAAAATGATAAAGAGTGGCATAGGCCATTATGCTTGTGTATAAAAACATTGTATAGCCAAAAACCAAAAACGCATAGAAGAAAAGAATATGCCAAATTTCATGGTCAATATTCGTAAAAATCACAAATACATACCAAATCATCATGATAAAAAAACTCAAGCCAAAAACAGCTAACAATAGATTACGAACTTTACGGCCTTCTTTTTCAAGTAAAACTTTACTATTAAAAAACGTAGCTATCGATAAAATAAACATCATACTCGGGAAGCTTCCTAGTATTATGACTATACCCATCTTCGACACAATCCCCTGCTCATTTGGGAGAAATACAGGATGACTAATTATTGTGCTTAAAATAAACAACCCTAAAAGGCCAAGAATTACTGCATTAAGAAAACGTCTTTTTTCCGTTATATAAAACAGTAAAAAAATTAAAATTAATAGTGCTAATGTTGAAATCATCGTCTCTCTCCTTGCTTTTTATATACCCTTTTTAAGGCTTATCATCATAACGGGGGATTGATTCCGTTATGAAAGGGGAGCGGCGCCCAACCTCTACTACAATCATCGATATAAGGCATACTTATAAGTCAGGCATGTCCAATATTTAGTGATGAGTACTGACACTTCTTGTTCAAATTTATTGATATATCTAAATTGATGGAAGCGTTTATTTTGTTTTTCAAGATGGTTCATGTAAAATTAGTTTATGACAAAACTAAAAATTATATTGGAGGAATACAAGTAATGAAAAAAATTCTTGCTGCTATTTTTGCAGCGACACTTATGTTTGCGTCTGTTGGTGCAACATTATTCATCTCAGATACACCAACTGCAGAAGCTAAATCCTATAAGTCAGGTAAAAAAGGTTTCTCTAACAATAACAATAACTCAAATTTCCAAAAATCTCAGGATAAAACTAAAGACCAAAATAATGCAACAACAAATAAAAACAATACAAACAAAACAGATTCAACAGCTAAGAAAGGTGGCTTCTTCTCCGGTGGCCTTATGAAAGGCTTAATGCTTGGTGGCTTAGCTGGTTTATTATTCGGAGGTCTTTTCAGTGGTATGGGTATGCTTGGTAATATTTTAGGCTTATTAATAAACGTTGCAGCTATCATGGTTATCGTAATGGTAGTTGTAAAAATTGTTAATATGTTTAAAGATAAAAAACGTAAAGAGGAAGCACAATGGCACAAATAATTAATGAGCAAGATGTTATTAATGCAATTTGCTTATCACAGGCCTACTATAAAAACATTCGCCCTGAGGATGTATTTGTAGAACTAACATACGATGATGACACAGGCTTTGGTGCAGAAGTTGAAGTTAATGGTCAAATCGAGATGTTCAATACAGCCGCAATGATTGGCGCATTACGTGTATGGATTAAAGACGTCCTACATGGTGATCCATTTTCAACAGGCATCGAACTAGTCTTAGACGCTGAGGAAGGCATTATTGCTAAACTATCGTAAATAAGTAAAGAATAGCAGATCAATAAATCTTTGAGATTTATTGATCTGCTTTATTAATTACCAAGACTTTTTTTGCTAGTTCTTTCTTTTCTTCCTCAATCGAAAAATCGACTATTGATCGGCCGAGCATTATTAGCGTAATAAACATAACGCCTGTACCAATAAATCAATTATGCCTCGGCATAATTGCGTCCGGAATCCGCTTTGTGCTTAGGCCTGCACGAGGGCCGACACGATGTCGGTCATTTCGGTAATGCCACAGGACGTGGCGTTTTTACCGATGCAGGTCAGTTAGCCGTTATCGCATGGATGCGATGGTTTAGGTTAACATCCCCTAAGAACTCCTTTCCGATTTCCGTGACATCCGCCGGAGGCTTTGGGCCAACAAATGTTTTTTGCGCGAAAGCGAAGCGGCAGCAGCAGATGTTTTTTGTGCGAAAGCGTAGTGCTAACGCAGCGGCAGCAACGTGTTTTTGTCTGTGCGAAAGCGAAGCGACAGCATCACAACATGATGTTGGTCACTCAGTCGTTGCCACAGGACGTGGCGTTCTTAGACTGAGTTCCTCTATTTCAGCGGTGTTTGTACACCAACTGAAAAGTAACTTAAACCCGCATTCTTCTCACCAATTATAGAGGTGGGAGACTTGCTGAAAGAAGTTAAATAAATCATCGTAAATACCTTTGAAAAATCACTAGTAGGATACAGTCCCGTCTCAACACCTGTTGGAATTAAACTCACTACTGCAAAATACATGGCATCAAGCCAATGACAGCATCCCATTTTCCTTTTGATTAATTTTCACTTCAGCATTATTACAATTATAACTTGGCATGATTAGTGCCTAAACTGTACTAGATATTCATCGAATTAAAAGTAACATATGTATAAGTCTAAAGGTAGAGGTTTCTATCCACAACCTCTACCTTAAATGATTTCATTTCTTTAATAGACTATTAAAATTTATAAATATTTTCGCTGCATGGCCACGTTTTGTAGGAGCCTCGGGTGCAAATCCCCCTTCACTACCTATAATAATACCTTGTTCATACAACATAGTGATTGCATGTTTTGTTTCTTCATCGTAAGAGGCAATATCAGAGAATGGAGCTTTCCCTTTCGCCACATAAGGTTGCTTTTGCTGATATTCGTAAGCACGATTAAGCATTACTGCTAGATGAGCGCGAGTAACTGGAAGCCCTGCGTTAAACGTCCCATCCATCCCCTTAGTTAGCCCATATGCATAAGCTGCTGCAATTTCTGACTGAGTTCCGACATCATAGCTTGCAATGTCTGTAAATGGTGCCTGTTCCTTCGTCGTTAAACCGAGACTTCTAACAAGCATCGAAACGGCCTCTGCACGAGTTAAAAATTGCTCAGGCTTAAACGTACCATCTGGATAACCGTTCATAATACCCGCTTCAGCTGCATTCAATATAAACCCCTTTGCCCAATTCTTTTCTATATCAGGAAAGCTTAAAGTTCTTCCAGTAGTAAAAGTAACTGTTGGACTTTGTACACTTTCATTACCGGACGCATCAACCGCTTTAACAGCTACTGTGTATGCTGTATTCTCAGTTAAATTATCCAAAGTTATCGTCGGTGTCTCAGCATTTTGTGTAAATGTTAGCTTACCATTTACATACACATTGTAACTTGTGACACCTACATTATCCGTCGCTTCCAGCCAGTTTATTTTAACAGTTGTACTATCTTTCATCTTTGCTTCGATCGTTTTTGATACATCCCATAACGTACTTGCTTTAATCGCTGGTAAAAACGCTTCGTTCGCTACTGCTAAATAGCCCGCTTCACTTAAATGAATATTTTCAGGATTAGGTAAATAGCTTGAAATATCTTTTGCTACAATATCGTATGTCGGTACAAAAACGGCACCCGCTTTTTCAACAGTTGTTTTTATCGTTGCATTCATAACTTTTAATAGCATTTTAAATTGGTTCTGTAAATCCTGACTATAGTACGGAAAAGAATTATAATAGCCCATCACATAAACTTGAGCATTCGGATTAAGTTCTTTTATCTCTTCTAAAATAGAAGCAATATTTTTTATTGCCACTTGGGAAGCTTTTAACATCGCTGTTGCATTAATGCCAGTTGTCTGTGACTCTTTTAAAATAGGTATTAAATCATTGGCGCCAGCGGTTAAAGTAATAATTTCAGCCTCTTTAATGGATGTGCGGAGCTTTACCTTCTCACTTTGATAACCGAATCCTACCACTGGCTTTTCCACATTATTTTGTAGATCCTCTAATACATCTTTCGTTGTATAGCCTGAATAGGCAAATCCCTTATTATAAGAAGTGATGAAACCATCTTGCTGTAAAGCTTGTGCAACAAAATCTGTGTAACCTAACCCAATCATACCAACCTCATCCATACCGTGTGCTAAGGAATCGCCCAGTGCTACATAATCTGCCTGAACTACCCAACTTGGCGCTATGTAGTCTCTTTGTTCTTCAGCATTTACACCTATTGGTACTACTAATTGACATGTCAGAATGCTAGCTGCTAAAAACCGGAATTTCTTTGATAATTGCATACACCCACTCCTCCAACTTGTATTAATTACTATTTTAATACAAGTTGGATAAAAATGGATGAAATAAGATCTCTTGTTTCTTTATAGCTCCTCATCATAACATGGGAAGTGATGCTTTTAGCCTCCGTTCCTCTATATCGCTGATCCCCAAGGAGTCGCCCAGCCTCCACTCCAATCAACTCTTATCATTTTCTCCTTGGCGTAATTGGCGCTGTCGCACAGATAAATTGCCACAGGACGTGGCGTTCTTAGACTGAGTTCTTCTATTTCAGTAGATGTTTGGACATCCACTTCAAAGGAACCACATCTTCATTCATCTCACCGCCTTCAAAGGAGGAGCCCCGAGTCCTCACTGAATGAAGATAAATGGCATACGTTTAATTCATCCACAACTTTTTGTGATGAACTCTTTTTATTCCTGTTGAACCTTCCCATAAATTCCGCCACCACCAACTTCGATTGACAATTGTCCTGTTCTTGCTAAATCGATCATCTTGGCAATTTTGTGAGGTACGACTTGTTCGAGTTGTTCTAACGTTACGCGATGCAAGATGTTCATCTCTGTACCAAATGCTTGTACTAATCGTTCCATCATTTTCGGCCCTAATCCTGGAATAAAGTCTAGTGGTACTTGGTGAATATATAGGGGTCGTGCACGTTTATTTGTAACTTGCTCTGAAAGCTCCTTAATACGTGTTGCAACACCTTTAATAATTTGTGTGCTCTCACAGTTTGTACAAATTGTGGCCAAATTGCTAAGCTGCTCACCACATTTTGTACAGACAGTCTGATGATATTTACCAAGCAAAGGATTTAAGCCATAATTGGCTGTTACTGCTCGACCCTGCTGTTCATAAAGCGCCATCTTTAATTCTGTAAAATTTGCATTAGATAGTCTTAATTTTTGATACTCACGTGCAATTTTTCCAAGTGAATGTGCATCAGAATTGCTAACAAATGTATAAGCCTGCAGCTCTTTAATGTTACTCACCATATCAGTATCAGAGCTCAAACCAAGCTCTATCGCATCTATAAGCTGAGGGTCAAAAACTTCTGTTAAACTACGCTGCACCCCTTTACCGAAGAGACTTTTAAATGGTGTAAAAACATGGGCAGGAATAAAAAGGCCACCTAATTCATGAACCCTTTGCTGGAGTGTTCGACCATCACAATAAATGCGCTGAGAGCTTAAATGAATATTTTTCATATGTTTAGACATCCAATTTGAAAATTCCCTCATAAGTTGAAGTGTTGGAAAATAGGCGAGTACATGGATTGGTCCATGGCAATGATGATCATAAATCTCAATTTCAGAACCTGGAATAAGTGTTGTTTCTTGAAATCGAAGCCCTCCTTGTTCCAGCTCCTTCAGTTCGCCCTTCTCTATCATCTCTGCCATTTCATCCAGTACTTCTGGTGAATGGCAATCAATAATCCCGATGATATCAAGTCCCTTTCTTGCACTTGCAGTTTCTAAAATTCTTGCTAACGTTAACGTTTTACTGCCAGTAATTTTAACAGCACGTCCACTTGAAGTGCGTCCAATATGAATATGTAAATCTGCATAGAAATCCTGCATCATTGTAACCCCCTACTATTTTTTAGATAAAATAAAAAGCCTCACATTGCTGCAAGACTTTCTATTTTTATTATGATGGATGATTGCCGTGAGTATTATTATTTGACTCAAAGGCACCCGAACCCTGTGATGGCATTGTCGAAGAATCATATGCCACTAATGTCACTCCAATGTTCTTTTCTAGATCATTAATTTTTTCAAGCTGTTGCTGATCTAGTTGGGCAATTTTTATCTCTTCCATTTTCATCAAATCCTTTCACGAATAAAATTCCCCAAATAAGAACATATATACATAAAAACAATGACTGATTGTCAGTCATTTTTCTTTGACTTTATTTCATCTTTTTTGTAACATATTAAATAAGCAGGCTAAAAGCGAGGGATTTCATGACAAAAGAAGAGAAAATTATTCAAGCTGCAATTGAAGTTTTCCGTGAAAAAGGAATTGAAAAGACAAAGGTTTCAGATATCGTAAAAACTGCAGGTATCGCGCAAGGGACATTTTATCTTTATTTCCCATCACGTCTTTCAGTTATGCCAGCCATTGCAAAGGTTATGGTTGAGAAAATTATTGCTGCTATTAACGATGGTATTTCAAAACAGGAGCCTTTTACAAAGCAGCTAGAAAAAGTAGTAGATGTTGTTTTTTCTCTAACAGAGGAATATCGAGATGTATTTGCACTTATCTATGCCGGTATTACACAAACTGAGCATATGAAAGAATGGGAAAATATATATGCTCCTTATTACGAATGGATGAATCATTTCTTAGATGACGCTCAACAACAAGGAACGATACGCGCTTCTCTAAATACTACACGTTCTTCTAAACTTATAATCGGTCTAGTAGAATCTGCCGCTGAACAAATTTATTTGTATGACGATAGTGAAGAAGAAACTATTAGACTTCAAAAGCTTGAGCTCCTCGACTTTTTACATCATGCACTCGATTTACGTCACGCATAAGTGACGTTCTCTTTTACACTAAAAATGACTGAATGTCAGTCATTATAATAGAAAGGAATTTAACTATGCAAAAAGATTGGATTTATGTTGGATTAACTAGTTTGTTTGAATTGTTTTGGATATTTGGTTTTAATATTGCCGATTCCTGGTGGCATTGGGCTATTATTGTGTCCCTAATTGCATTGGATTTCCACTTCTTATCGAAGGCTTGTGAAAACCTACCTACAGGAACGGTTTACGCGACTTTTGCTGGGGTCGGTACAATTGGTACTACGTTAATGGACATTTTTATTTTTGACGGTGAGTTTAATGCTATTAAAGGAATTTTCATGTTTATTTTAGTACTGGGTGTTATTGGTCTTAATTTAGCTGATAACCCTTCAAAAGATCATGTTGAAGAGAAAGGAGCTAATGCATAATGGGTTGGATGCTTGTTTTATTAGCTGCAATTTCAGAAATTGTCGGTGTTGTAGGTTTACGCTTTTATAGTCAGGAAAAAAATATACGAAATTTATTAATATATCTAGGCGGCTTTGGGTTGTCCTTTGTGCTATTATATGCATCCTTTAACTATTTACAGTTAAGCATCGCCTATGTCGTTTGGGTTGGTATTGGTACAGTTGGTGCTGTTCTCGTGAATATTATATACTTCGGTGAATCTAAAAACCTGACTCGAATTATTAGTATCATCGCCATTATCATTGGTGTGGCAGGACTAAAAGCAGTATCTTAATTTATTCTATTTTAATTCAAAGTATTGTGAGTGAGTGCTAATGCCTAGTATGGCTTTTTGGCAAAGTGAGAGGTTGATCTCCGTTCCGACTGGGCGCTTTCTTTAGGAGTGTTTCAGAACGATGGCTAAGTCATCATAGAACTCCTCGTTACATTTCGAGACAGCGTCGGCTTTGCATCGACTTCCCTTTTTAAGGGTCACATCATATAAGATATCACACCACTGTTTTTAATTATGACGTTTCTATCTTATATTTTAATCGATAGTCTATAACTAACAATTAGTTATCAGATTAAACAGGGTAAGCATTTTGTGTTAACTATTTATTTTTATGTAGTTGACACAAAATGCTTATTTTTTTACACTATTATTATCAACATTACTTTTTAGGGGTGAAATAATGACAACAGTTGCGGAACACACACATCATAAATTAAGAACAGTCGATCTTGCATACATTGGATTATTTTCAACATTGATGATGATAGGAGCTAATATCACGTCCATTGTACCTTTCATGGTTGTTGGTGGCGTACCTATCACATTGCAAACATTTTTTGCTATTTTAGCAGGACTTATTCTTGGAAGTAGAAAAGGGGCACTCGCTTGTACGGTTTATATGTGCATAGGTTTAGCAGGTGCACCTGTATTTGCTCGTTTCAACGGAGGCTTTGGACAAATTTTAAGCCCTACTTTTGGTTTCATTGTTTCTTTCATATTAGCTGCATTTGTCGCGGGACTTATTGTAGAACGTATTGGATCGAAGAAAAGCTATGTAGTCGCTGCATTAGTTGCAACAGCTATTAATTACTTACTAGGGACAAATTGGATGTACTTTGCCTATAAGCTATGGGCTAGTGCTCCTGATGCTTTCACTTATAAGGTAGCATGGCTTTGGATGATGCCTCCTTTGCCAAAGGATATTATTCTAGCTATATTCGCGGGTATTTTTGCATACCGTCTCCAAAAGATTTTGAAAATAATTCCAATTAAATAAAGAGATAAAAAAAACTGTCCAAAAGTATATAGCATACTTAATTGGACAGTTTTTGGTTCATCACTAAAAGTTGTGGATGACTTTTGTTAAAACGTTTACTATGCAAATAGTTGATTGTAGTGGAGACTGGGCGACTCCTCGGGGATCAGCGATAGAGGAACGAAGGCTAAAATCATCACATCCTGTGATAACGCCTTCGTGACCAACATCGTGTCGGCCCGAGACCCTGCAGCGAAGCGAAGCGGCTTATCGAACGCCCCCAGGAAAGCGCCCAGTCGGAACGGAAATCAACCACACGTTTCGGTGATGATCCCATTTTTTTATTTTTAAATGTATTTTTTCATCCAGTTTAAGAAGTTATCAATAACTACATCTAGGAATTTGAGAGTACCTTCATCTGTTAAATTGCCTTCTGTATCAAATTTAGTGTGTACTGCTCCAATATAAACGTCATTACCACTAAGTAATGGTGAATTTACTCCAGGTGAGAATAAAATATCTCGTAAATGTAATTGTGCTTTAACAGTACCTAAGTTCCCCATTGACGCCCCCATCATGAATGATGGCTTGCCAATCATTACTTTATCAACGCGAGATAACCAATCGATGGCGTTAACCATAACACCTGGCACTGTACCATTATATTCTGGTGTTAACCATAATACTGCATCTGCCGCTTTTACTTTTGCTTTAAAATCTAATACTGTTTGAGGTGCTTCATTTTCGATATCTTGATTATACATTGGTAAATCTTTTAAACTTAATATTTCAAGATCAATTTTCTCTGCATAACGCTTTTGAACAAATTTCGCTAATTGCATATTATAAGATTCTTTACGGATACTACCTACGATTGCTACTACTTTCACGTTGTTTCCTCCTAAATGTGCATTCATTTTATTATTTGTTAACAGTTTTATTTTATACTGCCCTAGTAATAGGTTGCAAATTCCTCAACTGGTTTACGATATCCACGTAAACGGCGACTATCTTCTTTTTCCTTACCTATTGTAATCATTAGTGCAATTTCATGTGTTTCTGGGACATTAAAAAGAGCTCTCATTTGTTGCTGATCAAAGCCGATCATTGGACATGTATCCCATCCGCGATTTTTGGCTGCTAGCATAAATAACATAGCTGAAAGTGAAGCGTTACGAATGGCTTCTTCCTTCATAAATTCCTCGCCACGCTCTTCATAAAATTTAGCGTTTTCATTAACGATATTTTCTAATTCACAAGCATTAATAATGCCTAAGTCTACCATCCCTTGATTAAGGTTAGCAGTATTTTTATAGGCTTCTTTATCTCCTAAAACAAGTATAACCGCTGAAGCTGAGTGCACTTTATATTGCCCGTATGCAGCTTCTCTTACTTTTTCTTTTTTTTCTTCATCTATAACAACGATATAATCGGCATGTTGTAAATTAAAAGCGGATGGAGCAAGCTTAACATCCTCCAAAATGGGACGTATATCTTCTTCACTCATCTTGATGCCCTCTATAAAATTATTTGCTGATCGGCGCTTATCTATTAGCTTTGCAAATTCCATCTACTAACCCCCAAGAGTATGTAATTTCCAATCAGTAGAAGCTTATGTTCTCTGATTGGAATAAAAAGTATTACTCAAATTCTTTATCGAACGTAATCGCACTTCTTACAGTATCAATTGGGCGCACAAGCTCTTCAATTTGTGCACGCTTTGGCTCTAAAAATGGTGGCAGCGACAATTTTTCACCTAAAGTTTCATAAGGCTCATCCCCCATAAATCCTGGGCCATCAGTAGCTAGCTCAAATAAAATTTGTGGTGCTACTCGTGCATAAAGTGATTCAAAGAAGTGACGATTTACGTACCCTGAAGTATGGAAGCCAAAGCTTTCAAAGCGTTCAGTCCATTCATTTAGTACAGCTCGATCCTCTACGCGGAATGCAGCATGATGTACTGTACCGAAGCCTTGACGAGCTACTGGTAAAACTGTGTTAAGTTCTACAACGATTTGTGCACCGTTTCCACCTTCACCAACCTCAAACAGATGGAAATCCCCTTCTTCAGCAATTTCTGTAAAGAGCATCACTTTTTCTAGCATCTCTTTGAAATATTTAAAATTAGCAACTCTTACAAAAACCGGACCTAGGCCTGTAATTGCATATTCAAGAGGAATCGGTCCATCTTGCCATGGAGTGCCTGATGCAACACCTGTATTGTTTTCATCAGAAATTAGTTGATATTGCTGATCGTCAAAATCGACGAATGATAAAGTTTTCTTGCCAAACTGCTCTTTAATACCTGTATGTTTCACACTCAATCGATCGAAACGTTTTACCCAATAGTCCAATGCCGCATCTGTTGGCACGCGAAATGACGTTTTGGAAATTTCATTTGTCCCATGCACACCTTTTGGAATGTTTGGGAAATCGAAAAATGTCATATCAGTTCCAGCGCTACCTTTATCATCTGCAAAGAATAAATGGTATGTTTGGATATCATCCTGATTAACCGTTTTTTTCACTAATCGCATCCCTAATACATAAGTAAAAAATTTATAATTCTCTTCCGCACTACTTGTAATAGCAGTAACGTGGTGAATTCCTTTTAAATGATTCATTTTATGTCCCTCCTATTTATCTCGATTTCGAGATATATACGTAAAATTTTTTATTTATTAACTGCATTCAAACCAACCTTTTTCAGAGACAGAGTCATTGTGTCCAACTCCTGTTGATCTAATACTTCAAAAATCTCGTTAATTTTTTGTTCATGCTTCGGAAATATTTCTTCCATCAACGTTTGTCCTTCACATGTTAATAAAACATATGTGACACGACGATCCTTCGGGCAAGCATGTCGATACACAAAACCTTTTTGTTCGAGCTTATCAATAACATACGTAATGCTACTACTTGCGATTAAAATCTTCTTTCCAATCACTTGGATTGGTTGCTCACCATGGTGATATAAAAACTCAAGTACCGAAAATTCGGTTTGATTTAAATCGTATTGAAGTAAATCTCTCTTTGTTGCATCTTGAATCGTTTGATATGCTCGGAACAATACCGTAAAAGCTTTTAAATTACGATTGTTTTCCTTCATACGATTCCCTCTTTTCATTTACTTCGAATTCATTTATCTTTAATTCGAGATAATAATAACATATAAACTCCTAAACAGCAATCCTTTTGCTTTACCGATATCACAAAAAGGGCATCCCTCTTTAGGAGATGCCCTCTCATTTATAAATTATTAATTAATAGTAACGGCGGTCATTGTTTTGTTCATAGGCAGCCTTTGCTAGACGAACTGTAGATACAGCCAAATCTGCATATGTCACTTTTTCAGTAGCATTGAATTTATTTTGCTGTCCATCAATTAGCCCCATTGCACTCGCTAAAGCAACATAACCTGCGTACGCTGGATCAATTGAGCTTGCATCAGTAAAGTTTAATTTGTAAATGTCACTATGCTTAGCAACACTTTCTAAATTTAGTACACGTACTAACCATTCTGCAAGCTCTTGTCGAGTCAATGTTTTATCTGCTGCAAATTGATCTGCCGGTTGTAAAATACCCATTCTCACAGCTTGTTCAACGACTTTGTATAATGGATGTTTTTTGTCAATATTATTAAAGGATTGCTTATCGTTGTCTCTTCCATTTGGATCGAAATCATATCCGTATGATAATGATTTAACTAAGATTTTTAAAGCTTCTCCCTTTGTTACAGCTGTATCAGCATTAAAGTGTGCAGGGTCTTTAACCTCTAACACGTTTTGGCGTAGTAAATAAGTTAATTCTCCTCCAGCTGTTGGATGTGAAATGGCTGGTTTTTCTTTAGAATCATCAACTTTTTGAAGCCATTCACCAGTTGTTGCATCAATATTATTGAACAAGCTTCCATTATAAACTGGAGAGTATACTAAATCATAGTGATGATTATCCTCACCATCCTGTTTTGCATACTGGAGCTCCAATTTTAATCCCTCACTGATCGTTGCTTTTGCTTTATCAGCAGGAATAGCTTTGTTTACAGACGGCCAATTATCAATCTTACGATTATTAACATGTAAAGCATTTAATTTCCCATCTGCACTGATACCAACAGAAATTTCATCCCCTACTACGGCAATGCCATTGACAATACGTGGGAAGGAGAAGTAATACTGTTTGCTGTATTTGTTATATGCTGTATCTTCTATTGGTTTTGAATAGTTATGAATATATGACGGAGCCCACTCTTTTAAGTAGTCGATCGCTTTTGCTAATGCAGCATCTTTTGAAATTGGTTCTACTTTATTAACTGTCTCCTCGAAATCTCTACGAATATCCCAGTAGTTTGTAATCTCACCTGTTGCCTTGTTCACTTCAAATGATGTGCCCGAACCACTATTTCCATAATAATACATATAATTCACATCGTAAATTGTCTCGCCATTTTCGTTTTCACTTTCATTAACCGATTCAATTTGTAGCTTTACTTTGTCTGAATCAACTTTTAAGAAAGATTTAGCTAACTCTTCAACTTCTGCTACTGTAATATCCTTCTTTCTAGGCGCAAGCGGTTGCGATGCAAGTTTTTCTACACCTTTTGCCTTTGGTACTTCAGAAGTGAAACCATTCATTGTTTGCCACTGCCCATTTATTGCATGTACACCATTGAAGCCTGTTGACGGCATATACACAAGCTTAGCAATAGATTCACCTGTTTGGTAGTTATAGTCAGCCATATAACGTAAATCTACTGACAAATTTTCGCGAACTTGTGCAAGTATATCTGACTCATTCTTTTTCTGTTCTAAGTTATCAAATGTTGCCTTACTAGTTGACTCGGTATTACGATACATATTTGTAACTTCACCATTCGCTAGAACTGCAATATTGATAGACTCATCACTAATTAGTACACCATTATGTGTTGGTGAATAAGTGTATGAATACGTAATTGGTTCAGTTAAAGGTCTACTAAAACTTGAACCAAAATCACCAAAAATACTGTCTTCACGAAGTTTGTAATTCGCAGTATTCGGCAATTTCTTTAGGAAGTCTTGGGCAATTTTCTTTGCCTCCACCTCTGAATACTTTACTGGGTACAATGCATCCGCTATATTTGCAGGTTGGTAGTAGAAATTTTCTAATTCTAAATTTTCGCCTTTAAAAGTAAAACTACCATAAGTGTATTTTCCATTTATTTTCTTTTGGAAATTTAAATCATAGCGCTCTGTTTTATCATCATTATAGTAATGCCCTTGTCCCATTGTGAAATCTTTCTCTGTTACAAAATTAAACTTGCCTGGGAATAATGTATTCAATTGCTTAATAAGCATATTTTTCGTTACTTTTGTTTCTGTTGAAGCAACTTGAATTGCAACTCTCTCTTGCGGTTCTTTTACATTTGCTGAAGCCTGTGCCATTGGCGAAAGTACACCAACAGAAAATGCAGTAGATGTCAGTATAATACCTAATTTTTTAAACTTTCCCAAAATATCCCTCCTAATTTATCATTTACCATAATTATAATACATATTACCAGAAATGGAAATGATGTTTTCAGATTACTTATTTTTATTAGAAAATAGAATGGACAATAGAGAAAAGGGCATCCCCTAAAATCAGGAGATACCCTTTCATATACAAATTATCGTTTAATAATAGTAATGGCGGCCACTGTTTTCCTCATTAATAGCCTTTGCTAGACGAATTGTAGATATAGCCAAATCTGCATACGTCACTTTCTCTGTAGCATTGAATTTATTTTGCTTTGCATCAATTAGTCCCTTTGCACTTGCCAAAGCAATATAACCTGCGTACGCTTTGTCAATTGAGCTTGCATCAGCAAAGTTTAATTTGTAAATGTCACTATGCTTAGCAGCACTTTCTAAATTTAGTGCACGTACTAACCATTCTGCAAGCTCTTGACGAGTCAATGTTGTATCTACTGCAAATTGATTCGCTGGTTGTAAAACGCCCATTCTTACAGCTTGTTCAACGACTCCATATAATGGATGCTTTTTGTCAATATTATTAAAGGATTGCTTATCGTCATCTCTTCCATACGGACCGTAATCATATCCGTATGATAAGGATTTAACTAAAATTTTCAAAGCTTCTCCTCTTGTTACAGCTGTATCAGCATTAAAGTGTGCTGGGTCTTTAACCTCTAACACATTTTGGCGTAATAAATAAGTTAATTCTCCACCAGCTGTTTGATGTGAGATAGCTGGTTTATCTTTAGAATCATCCTCTTTTTGAAGCCATTCACCAGTTGTTGCATCAATACTATTGAACAAGCTTCCATTATAAACTGGAGAGTATACTAAATCATAGTGGTGATTATCCTCTCCATCTTGTTTTGCATACTGTAGCTCCAATTTTAACCCTTTACTGAACGTTGCTTTTGCTTTATCAGCAGGAATAGCTTTGTTTACAGACGGCCAATTATCAACTTTTCGATTATTAACATTTAAAGAATTTAATTTCCCATCTGCACTAATACCAACAGAAATTTCATCCCCTACTACGGCAATGCCATTAACAATACGTGGGAAGGAGAAGTAATATTGTTTGCCTTGTTTGTCGTATACTGTATCTTCTACTGGTTTTGAATAGTTATGAATATATGACGGAACCCACTCTTTTAAGTAGTCTATCGCTTTTGCTAACGCTGCGTCTTTTGAAATTGGTTCTACTTTATTATCTGTCTCCACGAACTCACTACGTAAATCCCAGTAGTTGATAATCTCACCTGTTGCCTTATTCACTTCAAATGACGAGCCATAGCCACGGTTTCCAGATTCATACATATAATTCACTGAATAAATTGTCTCACCATTTTCGTTTTCTCTTTCATCAACCGAATTAAGTTGTAGCTTTATTTTATCAGAATCAACTTTTAAAAATGACTTAGCTAACTCTTCAACTTCTGCTAATGTAATGCCCTTCTTTCTAGGTTCTAGTGGCTGCGATGCTAGGTTTTCTACACCTTTAGCCTTTGGTACTTGAGAAGTGAAACCATTCATTGTTTGCCACTGCCCATTTAATGCATTCACACCACTGAAGCTTGTTGGGGGCGTATACACAAGCTTAGCAATAGATTCACCTGTTTGGTAGTTATAGTCAAGCATATAACGTAAATCTATTGACACATTTTCGCGAACCTGTGCGAGGATGTCTGACTCTTTCTTTTTCTGATCTAAGCTATCAAATGTAGCCTTACTAGTTGACTCAGTATTACGATACATACTTGTAACTTCACCATTTGCTAGAACTGTAATATCAACAAACTGATTACTAAGTGGCACACCATTGTGTGTAGGTGAATAAGAGAATGAATACGTAATTGGTTCAGATAAAGGTCTACTAAAATTAAAATTACCATTGATATTGTCTTCACGAAGTTTGTAATTCGCAGTGTTCGGCAATTTCTTTAGGAAGTCTTGGGCAATTTTCTTTGCATCGCCCTCGGAATACTTCACTGGGTACAATGCATCCGCTATATTAGCAGGTTGATAGTAGAAATTTTCTAATTCTAAATCTTCGCCTTTAAAAGTAAAACCACCATAGACATCTTTATTATTTATTACCTTATGGAAACTTAAATCATAGCGCACTGTTTTATCATCATTAAAGTAATGCCCTTGCCCCATCGAGAAATCTTTCTCTGTTACAAAATTGAACTTGCCTGGGAATAGTGTATTCAATTGCTTAATAAGCATACTTTTCGTTACTTTTGTTTCTGTTGAAGCAATTTGAATTGCAACTCTCTCTTGCGGTTCTTTTACATTTGCTGAAGCTTGTGCCATTGGCGAAAGTACACCAACAGAAAATGCAGTAGTTGTTAGTATGATACCTAACTTTTTAAACTTTCCCAAAATATCCCTCCTGAATTATCATTTACCATAATTATAATATTATTTCCCATAAATAGAAATAGTGTTTTCGGATTACTTATTTTTATTAAAAAATAGAATGGACATAGAGCTATCTTATCTTCATTCCGCATATCTTTTCTGCGCGAAAGCGAAGCGTCAGCGTCAATTACGCCATGCGAAATTGCTTGATTGCTCCTTCAGATTCTCATTTCTTTACTACATCAAAATTTGACCCGATTAATAACCAATTTTGAGGGAATGGTAGACCCAACTTCCAATAGCCTACTCCTCTGAGTTTGTACCGTTTGATTAAATCAAACTTCGCTTGAATGGATCTTGCATCCTCGAACCATACCACATGTGCTTTACCTTGCTCATCATAGTATTCAAAGAATGGTGCTTGAGATCTCAAATCAAACTGAATAGCAGCATTATATTTCTTAGCAATCTCGATTGCTCTTTGTGGACTAACTGCTTCTGCATTTGGGCCCCCTCGCACAAAAGGCAATGTCCAGTTATACCCATATAAATTCTGTCCAAGTAAAATTTTGTTCCGAGGTATCTCACTTATCGCATATTTAACAACCGCTTCTACCTCCGGAAGTGGCGATACTGCCATAGGCGGACCTGCAGAATACCCCCATTCATAAGTCATTAACATAACAAAATCTACTATTTCTCCATGTGCTTTATAATCATGCCCCTCTGTCCACGGACCTCGCTCACTAGCACTTGTTTTTGGAGCTAGCGCTGTCGATACGGTATACCCCTGTGGATGGAATCGACTCACAGCTCTCCTTAAAAAGTTGTTATACGCTTCTCGTTGATCGCCCGGTAAATTCTCAAAATCAAAATGAATATCTTTTACGGTACCTAAACGCTTTGCCTCTTCAAGAATATTATTAAAGAGCAAATCCTGTACTGCTGTACTTTGAAAAATATCTCTCGCCAAATCACCACTAAAACTAAAATTCTCCAAATTTGAGACAACCATCGCTAGAGAAGCACCTGTATCATTTGCAATTTGTGCCACACCTTGACTCGGAGGTATCTTAAGCGTTCCATCTCGCCTTGCCTCATAGCTAAATAGAGCAAGATAAGTTAAAAATGGACCTGCTTCTCTTGCTTGACTCAGTAATGCCTCACTAACGAATGTCCCTTTCGGCTCTAAATATGCCAATGTTTCAGCCCTTGTTTTTGGTTGAGGTGGAATATAAAGTCGCATACCAATCGATAAAGGTTGACTCGGACTAATATTGTTCACCTGAGCAAGTGTTAAATAATTTATGCCAAAGCGTTGGCCAATTGAATATAGGCTATCTCCTGACTGCACATAATAGAAATTTCCGACAATCGGTATTACAAGCGCTTGCCCTATAACTAATCGATTTGGTTCAGGAATTTGATTGCCATCTACAATACTTTGAACTGTTGTCCCATATGCCTGCGCAATACCCCATAAGGACTCCCCTGCCCGTACAACATGTATTTGAATGTCAGTGCCTCCTTCTAGCTTGATAAATCACACCTATAAAGCTTATGAATTTAGAAAGGAAAAGATGCCATTGCTCAGTAAGAACGGATTCCCTGAAACGAAAAAAAGATCCTTATTCTAGCGAATGGACCCTTTTTTCTGCGGGCAAGCATCAAGCTTCCTCCATATTTGTTATTGCTGTCGCTTCTTTTTTCACTACATTGATTAAAGTTTCACTTTATTGTACATCTGATTTAATCATTTCAAATAATAATGGTACATTCGTTCCGCGCTGTAACGAATTACAGCCCTCCATTAAAAATGACCAGCTCATTTTCATTTTTTCTTTATACGGAAGCTCTGAATTAACTGGAAGAAATTCTTTTAAAAATTCTTCTATGGAACTCGATAAACTTTCCATAAATTCATCAGCCTTTTGCACCTTTTCCGTTGCTACTTCATTGCGCTCATTCCATAATACATGCTCTAAGTTTGTAGAAAAATAAAATAGCTGATACGGTATTCTTAATCGCTGAATACTAAAATGATCATTCGCCACAAGGATTTTGGCATTATTCGCCTTCATTTCATTCCGTTGTTCGATTTGCTCCTTACGCTTCTCAGATTTCACCAATATTGCATCTTCTGTATAGTATAAATTTTGCTCAATATCTTCCTTCACCTTGACAAATTCAGGGGCAATAAAACAACCGTCTGCATCAGTAATATGAACAACAGCGGTTAAATCCTTCGCTAAAAACTTATACTTTTCCAAATAGTTTTGAATCACTCGCGTCACACTATTTTTAATATTAGGTATCCGTTTATTAGCATCCCATTTCGTTAATATATCCTCCCGTTGTACATCGAAGCGAATCGTTGAATTTGCAAAATGTTCATCTAGAAAATCCTCTAAAACAATTTGCTCCGTCTGCCCCTCTACAATGATTAAAAGAACCTTTTTAGTCACGCTGGACACCCGCTTTTCTAAAGGCACGCTTAATTTTAAATGTCTTCGTTTCCTTATAAACCTCATCATCCTGTCCACCCAACTGAATTGCACGTAAATAAACATCTCGAGCATTATTTACCTCTTTAATACCCTTTAGCTGTATATAACGACGATCTTCATTCGTTGTCGTAAACCATAAGTTTTTAATAGCTAGCACCTCTAACACACGTAAATTATGCGACGTAAAAATAAGCTGACCTTTTCCGCCCTCATCAATCACTGTTAACAACTCGCCTAATAAATATTCAAAAACACCAGAATCTAATTCATCAATCACTACACAAGCATTTGGGTTATTATAAACTGCAATAAGCACACTAAGTACAGAAATAATTTTCAAAATTCCTTCTGACTCTGTCCGTAGTGGTAATTCGCGTTCCCCTCGCTGCGATAAAAATTCAAAACGGATTCCTTTTTCCCCATTATCCATAGTTTGTTTTGTAAGCACATTAATCTTTATAGACAGACCTGGAATAATCGCTGATAAAACTTGATTACTTTGCTCTATTACTTCACATAACACGTAAAATGCGTCCTCTGGCAATAACGCTGGGCCCTTCAAATTGTAAGGGATAGAACCACGAGTTTTTTCGAGATGGATACTAAAGGGCATACTGCGCTCTTCAAATAATGGTGCGATATTTTGATTATTAACGACATGTAAATCCCGATTAAAATCTATTGCTAAATTATGAAGCAATTGCATTTCTAGCTCTGACAACCTGTCCTGTAATAATGGCTTTAAATCTTTGTGAAAGACAAAGGACATATATTGTTTTTTAGATAATTGATGAATGACTAATAATTGGATACGCGTTTTTTCATTCATATCAGAAAGATTTGCTTTACGTAGTTGTATGTCTTCCTCTGTAACATTAATTAGAATCTTTGAACGCTTCCCTTTCTCGTTTTCTCTGTATGCTATACGTTCAACCGTTGTGTACAGTCTATTTTCATCTTCTTGTAACTCTACATAATAATTGAGAAAAAATGTGCCAAATTGATTTTCTACTAAAAACTCGAACTCAATACTTGCCGTATCCTCCCCTGCCATAATTAATTTCTTTTCCTGAGATGGTAATTTAATTTCAGCAATCCAGCCAGAGATAAGTGCCTTTAACAAGCCAAATGCATCAACAATAGTTGTTTTTCCAGAACCGTTTTGTCCGTATAAACCTACAACATTGGGCTTAAAAAACGTCTCGAAATCTACCGCTAACACAATTTCACCATGACGTACATTTCGTAAATTTTGTACCTTTATTTTCTTGATTTTTATAATAGTCATTTATTTAAACATCCTTTAATGATATTTCTTTCTATTATAATTAATTTTGATATATTTTATAACATTTTCTACTTTAACGAATTATACAAGTAGCGATCATTCACATAGTTTAATGCCTATGACAATCATAATAGTAGGCATATGTTAGAAAAGAAAAAACGAAGAAAGGTGTGTTTCATTGGTCAATCCATTAAATCCCGAAGATCTTGATGTTAACATTCCGTTTCACCCTACCATGCCTTCTGGTAGCCCATATCCATCTTTAAACCCATCACCGTATCCGACACGACCTTCGCAGCCATATCCACCGCGCCCCCCGCAGCCATATCCGCCACAACCATACCCACCGCGCCCTCCGCAACCATATCCGCCACAACCATACCCACCACGTCCTCCGCAGCCATATCCGCCACAACCATATCCACCACGTCCTCCGCAGCCATATCCGCCACAACCATATCCACCGCGTCCTCCGCAGCCATATCCGCCACAACCATATCCACCGCGCCCTCCGCAGCCATATCCGCCACAACCATACCCACCACGTCCTCCGCAGCCATATCCGCCACAACCATACCCACCACGTCCTATGCCATTTCCAGGCGGGCAATATCCTGGCTTACCAGGCTTTCCTGGATTAAACCTACCAGGAATGTAGATTTGTCACCTGCCATATTTGGAAGTCCTAAATAACAGACTATAAGAAAGGCTATCCAGAAGTTCAAACACGAACTAATGGATTGCCTTTTTATTGTTTATTAGAAACTAATATTGAACTGATAAAAAAACTAAGGAAGTGGAAACATGTCTATAAAATTTTCAGCCATCCTACATATTCCTTCATTTAATGAGCACAGTATATAGAGAGGTGGATCTATGTGTAACGTAAAAAAAATAACTTTATGTATGATTAGCCTAATATTAATTAATTTGAGCATTGTATCTTCTTTCGATGCAAAAGAATTGAATAGAATTAATGGACTTAAAGCACAAATAAAAGGACTAGAAAATCGTTTAAAAAGCCTTGAGCCGATAAAACCCCAAACAATTGCCGATCCTCCTTTTCCAGAATTATCTCCCCCATCAAAATTTGTTACACTTTCACAGGTGATAGAGAATGGCACTACTATTCCTTATGATGTTATCGTCAATAATCCTGGCTATAAGAGACCCGCTTATGAAGAATATTGGCATAGCTCAATCGGTCGGTGGAGCTATGTTCCAACTAGAATTCATTATGCACTGCATCGACTATTTACGAATTACGATGTTGCTCTTTCTGAATGGTACGACTTTGAACAAAATATGGGGTTCACGATTCCAATGTTTCAAAATAAAACGGATTTAGATTTATATATTGTCGCGTTCCAATCTGATATTACAGCAGTTTATACGTTGGGCAATCAGGTTGTCGTTGTTGGAAATCCAAGAAGAACCGGTGTTCAAGTGATTACTATAAATACAAGCGCTATACATCCCACAAATACCGAAGAATCTTTGCTTGTGCAATTATCAACTCAAGCAGGAGAAGAAATGGATTATGCTCTTATCTCTTATATTTCTCCTGATTTTAGGCTGAAGCAAAAAGAATAAATCTAAGCTACTTTTTCGTAGTTTTGCCAGCAGGTTTGTTATCTTTATTAGCTGTTGTGGGGATTTTATCAGTAATTCACCGAAAAATATATTCGCTAAAGCATAAAAAAATCACTTCTCAAATTTGAGAAAGTGATTTTTATTTGGCTGGAGTCGTAGATTACATCATTCCGCCCATACTAGACATATCTGGCATTGCTGGAGCTGCTTCTGGAATGTCTGCTACAACTGCTTCTGTTGTTAAGACAAAGAAGCAAATTTATTTGTAAAGTTATGTAATATCAAAATTCAATCAACGATAACAACTTCTCGTGATTTATCTACTTCTTTCATTATAAAGTTGTTGCTGCTTATTGCGAAGTTGTTTAATTAATATTTATAACAATTGATCTAATCGACTCAAAAAACACCGCCTTGCGGACAGCAGACGGTGTATAAAACCTCCACCGATAATTTTTTGTATCTTAGTAATTGGTGGATTTTAGTAATTAATTTAATGATAACAAACTGGTAAATAGCGAACAAATAAAAAATAATGTCATTACTGAGCGCTATTTATCATATAAATCATATGTTAAATTGTGTTCAATATAAGCTTGTTCTTCCTCGTCAGTCAATAAACGAGTTGCTTTTCCTGAATTTCTTGACTCGTCGCCTCCTTGCATTTCCCAAATTTTGTTGTGATCTTCAATTGCATGAGAAAAATCACCTTTCGACCATCTCTCCAATATTTCAATATAAAGCTCTTTGTATTTATAATCGTTCATTTTGGCTACAGCTAACAATCGGTCAACTTTGGCTTGTGTGATTTGCTCATGCCCCCATTTTACTTTAGCTTCAACTTTTTGATGAGACATGCTATGGATGGCTTCGTTCACTTTGTGTTCTATTAAATTATCAGGATAAAGCAATTCTTCTTTTGTAACAATTTTATCTTCAAGCGTTACTCCGTCATGCTCAACAGTTGCTTTTTCTTTTTCGGGAGTTGGTTTTTCTATTTGATTTGTGAATTGAGTGTAAGCATAAGCTCCACCGATGATGGCTAATACTGCAATGATAACGATAGCCGACTTTGTTTTTCTCTGCATATTATCAAACCTCACTTATAATTTGTATGTAATTATGCAATTTGGTTTATTTTATGTAATTAGTTTAATAATAACAGATGATTATAATTAAGCTCAATGAGTACTGTCTATCTGCATGTAATACTGTTACATACATGTAACTGACGTGTTCAATAAACACATCAGGTATCTGCTCGGAACACTATTCACAGCAGGTCAACATACCCATTCAAAGTTGAAAGCGTTAAATGAGTAAATGTTGTCGGACATGATTGTAAGTAATATCTTCAACATTTACTACTTGATTCTCAGAGCAATAATCAATGAATTTACCTAACAGCATATTGTAATTTTGAATGTTTGCTTTACTTGTATTCTTGAATTTCCTGTCATCTAAAAATCTTGATATGCAAATTTAAGCAACAAAAAAACCACTCCCCTTATTACTGAGAAGTGGTTATTGTTATTGAAATTAATTATTTACATGACTGCTTCACAAATTGGGCGAAAAATAGCAGTGACTATTTCTCACAATGAGAGGGAAAAACCCCTTACATCATTCCGCCCATGCCGCCCATACCAGACATATCTGGCATTGCTGATGCTGGTTCTGGAATGTCTGCTACAACTGCTTCTGTTGTTAAGAATAGAGCTGCGACAGATGCTGCGTTTTGTAAAGCTGAGCGAGTTACTTTCGCTGGGTCTACTACGCCCGCTTCAATCATGTTTACCCATTCGCCTGTTGCAGCGTTGAAGCCCACACCGATTTCTTCGCGTTTTAGGCGATCCACGATAATTGAGCCTTCAAGACCAGCGTTGTTTGCGATTTGACGAACTGGCTCCTCTAAAGCACGTAGAACAATTTTTACACCAGTTGCTACGTCGCCTTCTTCTGCATCTGCAACTTTTTCAACTGCTGCATATACGTTAAGAAGTGCCGTACCACCACCTGATACGATACCTTCTTCAACTGCTGCACGAGTTGAGTTAAGTGCATCTTCAATGCGTAGTTTGCGTTCTTTTAATTCTGTTTCTGTTGCAGCACCAACTTTGATTACTGCTACACCGCCTGCTAATTTTGCAAGACGTTCTTGTAATTTTTCTTTATCGAATTCTGAAGTTGTTTCAGCAAGCTGAGCACGGATTTGACCAATACGGCCTTCGATAGTATCTGCACTGCCAACACCTTCTACGATTGTTGTATTGTCTTTTGTAACAACAACTTTCGCAGTGCGACCAAGTGATGTAATATCAGCTGTTTTAAGGTCTAAGCCTAATTCTTCTGTAATTACTTGACCGCCTGTTAAAATTGCGATATCTTCAAGCATTGCTTTACGACGGTCGCCAAATCCTGGAGCTTTAACCGCTACAGCATTAAATGTACCACGAAGTTTGTTCACTACAAGTGTTGCAATAGCTTCACCTTCAACATCTTCAGCGATGATTAATAGTGGACGACCTTGTTGTACCACTTGTTCTAATAATGGTAATACTTCTTGGATGTTTGTAATTTTTTTATCAGTAATTAAAATGTATGGGTTATCTAATACCGCTTCCATTTTATCTGTATCTGTTACCATGTAGTGTGATGCATAACCACGGTCGAATTGCATACCTTCAACTACATCAAGCTCAGTTGTGAAGCCTTTAGATTCTTCAATTGTAATAACACCATCGTTACCCACACGTTCCATTGCTTCTGCAATTAATTGCCCTACTTCATCATCAGCAGCAGAGATTGACGCTACTTGCGCGATTTCCTCTTTGTTGCTTACTGGGCGAGAAATAGCGTGTAATTCCGTTAGAGCTGCAGCAACCGCTTTGTCGATCCCTTTACGAATGCCTACAGGGTTTGCACCAGCTGTTACGTTTTTCAAGCCTTCACGAATAATTGCTTGAGCTAATACTGTTGCAGTTGTTGTACCGTCACCAGCGATTTCGTTTGTTTTAGAAGCAACTTCTGCTACTAATTTTGCACCCATGTTTTCGAATGGGTTTTCTAGCTCGATTTCTTTTGCAATTGTTACACCATCATTTGTAATAAGTGGTGAACCGAATTTTTTTTCTAAAACTACGTTACGACCTTTAGGCCCTAGAGTAATTTTTACTGCGTTTGCTAATTTATCTACACCTTGTAGCATTAATGAACGAGCGTCTTCTGAGAATTTAATATCTTTTGCCATTTGAATTTACCCTCCTGGAATGGAATATTCGTTAAGCTTCATCATATATTTATAGAAATTTCGCCAAACTGTCATTGTCACCTATCTATTTGTTCATCTTCGACAATCACTAGAGGCATTTACTTTAATAAACTTATTAACTTATTCAATAATTGCAAGAATATCGCTTTCGCGTAAAATTAGGTATTCATTACCTTCATATTTAACTTCTGTACCAGAGTATTTAGAGAAAATAATGCGGTCGTCAACTTTTACGTCAAGCTCTACACGTTGTCCGTTCTCTAAAATACGACCCGTCCCAACTGCTACAACTTTACCTTCTTGCGGTTTTTCTTTTGCAGAGTCTGGTAGTACAATACCGAATGCAGATTTTTCTTCTACCTCGATTAGTTCGATTACAATACGATCTCCTAGTGGTCTTAACAAGTGAAACAACCTCCTATTAATTAAGTATATGTTTAAAAGTTTATTAGCACTCTATCTAGTCGAGTGCTAATACAATTATTATGATAATCAATCACACTTTTTTTTGCAAGTCAGAACTTCGAAAAATTTTGTTTTCTTTCCATATTCCTCTACAATAGAAAGGTAGCATAATGAATGGAAAGGATTTTGACTGTGAACAATTCTCAAAAAATAAATAAACATAAAAAAACAGCCCTTTATGTTTTACTGATCTATATCCTCATGCAACTATCAGGTATATTGCTGGCAAAACCGTTTCACAAGATGGTTATGAGTACAACCGGTTTACCTAGTGAGCAGGCTGCTCCTCTTACGCAAGGCTGGTATATCGCTCTTAGCTTTGCCATTGCGTTAATTCTAAGCTTAATCCTAACATCTCGCGATAAAGCGTTTTGGGATATTTATCAAGGAAAGAAAGAAACTATACCACTATCAATTATGTGGGGAATCATAGGTTTCTTCTTAGTTTTCATCGGCCAAATGATTGGCGCAGCTATCGAAATGGCTATATTCGGTATCCAAGGTGGGTCGCAAAACACAGCTGATATTGTAGCTATTGCAAAAGGCGCTCCTATTGCTATATTAGCAATTGTCGTATTTGGACCAATATTAGAAGAGTTCGTCTTCCGCCGTGTTATTTTTGGATCGCTTGTCCAAACAACTAATTTCTGGATAGCTGGTATAGTAAGTGCCATTTTCTTTGCACTTATTCATTTCGACTTCTCTCATATCTTGCTTTATACAATTTGTGGATTGATTTTCGCCTTCTTATATCACAAAACAAAACGCATTTGGACATCTATTATCGCCCATATCATGCTGAATGGTTTTGTGACACTTGTACAATTGTATGCAGAACCATTGCAAAAGTTTCTTGATCAACTAGAAAAAATGCAATAAAAATCAGCGAGTTTTTCTTCCCACTGATTTTTAGTTGAATGTAAGTATATATATTACGACGAAAAAGCTCGATGCTACTAATATGCATCGAGCTTCTATTATTGTTGATTCAATTCTTCGATTTGGCGTCGCTGTTGTTCAAGTGCCTCTTCGATCTGGCGTTTTTGCTCAGCTTCTTGTTCTTCCTTCATTCGCATTTCCTCTGATTTCAAGTATTTCTTATAGCCAATACGGGAAATCATAATGCTAATTTCATAAAGCATAAATAACGGTACTGAAACCATTAAGTGTGAAGCTAATTCAGGTGGTGCGATTAGAGCAGCACATACAAATAAACCAAAGTATGAGTACTTACGAATACGAATTAGTAACTCAGGCGATAGAATCCCAATACGTGAAAAGAACAAGACCACAATCGGCAATTGGAAAAGGAAACCAAAAGGTATTGTAAGTTTAAATAAAAACGAAAAATACTCATGTATTCCTATCGTTTGTTGAATTTCTAATTCATTTGATAAATTCATCATAAACTTTATGACGTAAGGGAATAGTAAAAAGTATGAAAAAGATAGCCCTGCTAAAAACAATATAAACGAATAAGGTATATAACTTAAGGTTGCTTTTCGTTCTACGTCCCTTAATCCTGGACTAATAAAAGCCCATAATTGATACATCAATACCGGTGAAGATAGGATAAATGCTATTAAAAAAACGACTTGGATATAAATTGCAAGTGGTGTTACTACATCAAATGCATGAAGCTCTATATTATAATTCGCTCCGGTAGATTGAAGGTATTTAACAAGCGGCTTCGCAACAAAAAAACCGCCAGCCATAGCGAGAACAAAGAAAACGGCAACAATGAAAAGCCGTTTTCTTAATTCTTCTATATGCTCAATGACAGTTAGATCTCTTGGATTCATTCCACAAACATCCTAACTTTACTTATCTAATTCTTTCTTTTTCTTGTCATCATCATCTTCGTCGGCTAATCCTTTAGTAGCATTTTTGAATTCACGTAATGTTGAACCAAATGCTTTACCAAGCTCTGGTAACTTCTTAGGACCAAAAATTAGTAATGCGACAATTCCGATAATAATGAGGCTCATAGGACCAATACCACCCATTAAAGCCACCTCCTCTTTATATCCATCATTTTAACGCATATTTCGCCATTATGCTAACTAATAATATGTGAAAGTTTTTCGTCACTCTCTCATTTTACCTCATACTTCTATTTGACAGAAACTGTGAGCTATACTTTAAATTATGTACAATTATCACTCTTCCTGATTACGAATTAAATAAATGAGTGCCTGCAATTCTACCGACAAATCGATTGTTAAAAGTTGCATTTTATCTGGTACAGTAATACGCTCCGGCGTAAAGTTCAAAATTCCTTTTGCATTCATCACCGCTAATCTATCAGCCATTTTCTGTGCAGAGCGTGGTGAAACTGTTAAAATTGCAAGCTCCGCTCCATATTCAGCATATTTTTCTTCCAATAAATCAGGATGAAAAACAGGAATATTGCTAATCATCTTCCCTTCCTTCGGGGCCTTTGAGTCAAATGCCACAACGATATGGGTATTATGATTTTTTTGGAAATTGTATTTTAATAAAGCACTACCTAAATTCCCTACACCAATTAACGCTACTTTTGTCGCTTCATGTTGATCGAGCGTTTGACTAAAAAATTTCAAGAGATGTTGAACATCATAGCCATATCCCTTTTTCCCAAGCGCACCAAAATAAGAAAAATCACGACGAATAGTTGCAGAATCAATTTTCATCGCTTCACTCAGTTCCTTCGACGAAATACGTTCCATGCCTTCTTGTGCAAAGTTTTGGATAAATCGATAGTAAAGAGGAAGTCTTTTCGTAGTGGCTTGTGGAATTTTTAATTCTTGTTTCAAACTTTTTCCTCCTTATAGAGTATCAAATCAATTTATGATACACGCTTAATTCTATATTTATATTATTCACTGGAGGATTTCCCTTTAGTTAATGGCGCTTTTACGCCACTAACTAAAGAGAAATCGATTCAATCTTACATGACAGCTTGGAATAAGTAAAGCATCGACATTGCAAGCCAATCGCTCATCCATTACACTAAGGAGGAATTGAGGTGTCAAGAATGATTGTTTTACAGGTCAATCAACTATTTAAATCCTTCCTTGCAGATGAAATTTTAAGTGGCGTAAAATTAGAGGTTCAACATCGTGACCGCGTTGCATTAGTAGGTCGTAACGGTGCTGGTAAGTCTACTTTACTTAAAATAATTGCTGGTCAAATGTCATATGACTCTGGCGATATTATTATCCCTAAAGGTATACAAATTGGGTATTTAGAGCAACATGCTGGATTAAACTCAACATTGTCGATCTGGGATGAAATGATGACAATTTTTGAGCCGCTTATTGCCCAAGAACAAGCAATCCGATCATTAGAACAACAAATGGCCGACCCAGCTGTTTATGAAAACCCTACTTTATATGCAAAAATAATGTCTGAATACGATCATTTGCAGCATAATTTTAAGGATGCAGGCGGCTATCAATATGAATCGGATACACGTTCTGTGCTTCATGGTATGCAGTTTTATCCTAATGATTATGAAAAACCAATTAGCTCACTATCAGGAGGACAACGGACTCGATTAGCGCTTGCTAAGCTTCTGTTAAGTAAACCTGACCTATTAATACTCGATGAACCAACTAACCATTTAGATATTGAAACCCTCTCTTGGCTGGAATCATATTTAAAAAGCTATGAAGGGGCTATTCTAATTGTTTCCCATGACCGCTACTTCTTAGACCAGGTTGTGTCCATTGTCTACGAAGTCTCTCGTCATCGCGTCACAAAATATACAGGCAATTATAGTGCCTATTTAGATGAAAAAGCGAAAAATTATGAGCGTGATTTGAAGCTTTATGAACGTCAGCAAGATGAAAAGACAAAGCTTGAGGATTTTATTCAAAAAAACATTGCTCGTGCTTCTACTACTAAAATGGCACAAAGTCGTCGTAAAATGCTTGAAAAAACAGAATGGATGGAATCTCCTGACGGTGATGAAAAGTCAGCAAGCTTCGGTTTTACAATTGAGCGTCAAAGTGGTAACGATGTATTGTCTGTTGATGACTTAGCTATAGGTTATAGTAATAAGAAAATATCAAGCGGTATCACATTACGTACTTTCCGAGAAGACCGTATTGCACTTGTTGGACCAAATGGTGTTGGTAAATCAACTTTATTAAAAACCATCGTCAAAGATTTAGTACCTCTCTCTGGAGGGATTCGCTATGGTACAAATGTTCAAATTGGTTATTATGATCAAGAGCAGGCAAAGCTATCGAGCAATAAAACTGTGCTAAAAGAGCTATGGGATGAATGGCCATTAATGAATGAAAAAGATATTCGCACCGTGCTTGGCCGTTTCTTATTCGGTGGAAATGATGTAGATAAAATCGTGTCTTCTTTATCTGGTGGAGAAAAGGCTAGACTTGCATTAGCTAAGTTGATGATGCAAAAGGCAAATTTCTTAATTCTCGATGAGCCTACCAATCACTTAGACTTAGATAGTAAAGAGATATTGGAAAACGCACTGATCGATTATCCTGGAACGCTCTTATTTGTATCGCATGACCGATATTTCATCAATCGAATCGCTACTAAAGTAATCGAACTATCCGGCGATGGTTCCTTTGAGTACTTAGGTGACTATGATTACTATCTTGAAAAGAAACAAGAGCTATTAGAAATTGCACAATTGAAGGCTGCCGCTCAACCGCAAGTACAAGCTGATGTACCTGAGAAGATCTCTACCTCTAAAATTGATAAAGAGGCTAAAAAACGGGAGCGCCAAATTAGACGCACGCTTGAGGAACTAGAAGGGAAAATGCAGCAAGTAAATCTTGTAATAGCTCGTTTAGAAGAAGCTCTTTGCGATCCCGAGATTTTCACAGACCACGAAAAAATTACACAGCTTCAAGAGGAATTATCAACTGCTAAGGAACAGCATGAGTTATTCGAAATGGAATGGCTTGAGCTAAGTGAAGAACTTGAAAATATTATTTTATAACATCCCTCTTGAGGTGGGATAAAAATTGTAAAGCCATGTGCCTTGTCGCATGGCTTTTTACTTTACTCGCGTTGATTTTTCATATATATTGGTCAAGTGCTATTTTTCGACAAAAAATGCCCACAACTTTATACACACTTTCAATCTAGTAATACCAACATATCAACAGACTTTTCCACATTGTCCACAATTCAAAAATATTTTATTCACATCATTTTGTGTAAAACAGGCTACTATATATTGAATAATCACAAGTTATACACAAGTTATCAACATTTTGTGCATAAGTACGGATGTTCGCTGTTTTATTTCTACCTTACCTGTGGATAATTTTCTGAAAAATTTGTCAACTGATTGGATTCAAATTTTCTTATAGACATTGTTTTCTCAACAATTTTTTCACAAAAGCAAAAAGAGATATTTTAGAATCAAATCTAAAATACCTCTTTTCTAAAATCAATTATGCCTCAGTCCGAAATCGACTTTATGCTTGGACACCCGCTGAAAAGTAGCTTAAATCCGCATTCATCTCACCACCTATAGAGATGGGAGACTTCTGTACCTGTCGCTACGCTTTCGGTACATAAAATAATTGTAGCTGACGCTACAAAAAACATTTGCTGAAAGAAGTTAAACCCAGGATTTTAACTCCATTCCAGGGCGACCATTCATTGATAAATTGCCTCGAACTCCCGCTTCAAACATAGGTGTTGCTGCTGCCCCTATCATAGCGGCATTATCTGTACATAGCTTTAATGGCGGCACGAAAAATGGTATGTTTTCTTCAGCAAATACTGTCTCAAGTGATGCACGCAATCCCTTATTAGCTGCTACACCACCAGCTGCAATAACCTGTTTCACTTTATATTCACGAGCTGCCCGTAATGTTTTCGCCGTTAATACTTCAACTACACTTTCCTGAAACCCTTTGGCAACGGCAGTCGGACTAATTTCTTCACCACGTTGGTCCATGTTATGTTTATAATTAATAACCGCTGATTTTAAGCCGCTAAAGCTAAAATCATAGGAATCTTCCTCTAACCACACTCTTGGGAAAGATACAGCCTCTTCTCCCTCATGTGCTAATTTATCAATTCGCGGACCACCTGGATATGGTAAGTCTAAAACACGTGCAACTTTATCATAAGCTTCACCAGCTGCATCGTCTCTCGTCTCACCGATGACTTCAAAAGAGCCATGTTCTTTCATATAAACTAGCTCTGTATGGCCACCTGATACAACAAGTGCTAACAATGGGAATTCCATTGGCTGCACGAGTGCATTAGCATATATATGTCCAGCTATATGATGCACACCTACAATCGGTAAATTATTTGCAAATGCAAAGGCCTTCGCAGCATTAATTCCAATTAACAATGCACCTACAAGACCAGGACCCTCAGTAACTGCCACAGCATCTAAATCAGCTGGCTTCATATTTGCCTGCGCTAATGCTTCTTCTATAACTACTGTAATTTGCTCAACATGATGACGAGATGCAATTTCAGGTACAACTCCACCAAATCGTTTATGACTTTCTATTTGAGATGCAACTACATTTGAAACAATTTCAGAACCATTTCGAATAATCGCCGCTGCTGTTTCATCACAGCTCGATTCTATTGCTAATATCATTCGATCTTCCATCATAAATTCACCCACATGACAAGGGCATCCTCCCCGTTATCTGTATAATAGCCTTTACGTATACCGCCATCTTGGAAATCAAGCTTTCGATAAAGATTTTGAGCAACTGTATTTGTTACTCGTACCTCTAAACTCATGACTTCCATAGTATGCTCTCTAGCAATACGCATTGCCTCTCGCATTAATCCTTCACCAATGCCGCGACCGCGAGCAGCATCTATAACGGCAACGTTCGTAATTTGCGCTGCGTCTATAACCATCCACATTCCACAAAAACCGATAATGTTATTATATTCATCTATAGCTAGCACATAATGTGCATACTGATTTTCATGCACTTCATAATAAAAAGAATCTAACGTCCATGGAGCAGGAAATGTAGCAAGCTCAATTTCATACACTTCTGGGACATCTTCAGATACCATTTTACGATATGTTACATTACTACTCATGTGCCTTCTCCTTTTGTTCCTTCAGCCAATTCGCCTCCGCCTCGGCAATACGTTTATATTGCGGGACAAAATGATGAACTGCATCCACACTTGGTAGCTCCACTTTCGTCGCTAATCGAACTGTTTCACTTGCTCGTGGTAAGTCATTACTAAATGGTGTGCGTTGCGCATAATCACCTAGCACCTCTACGATTTTATGCCAAAAAATATCTACATCGGCTCCAACAAATAAAATCGGTGCCTCTAAAGCTTGTAAACGCTCTAACAAGCCATCTATATGATCGTGATAATCTTCTATAATTGCTTCAAGCTCACAACCTTTATAAACGGCCGTATAGACATTGCCTCTACGCGCATCAAAAATAGGACAAATAAACCCATTATATAGTGCTGCATTTGCGGCTAATGACTTTAAGCTAGATATTCCAACTAAAGGCTTTTTCAATGTCCACGCTAATGTTTTAGCAAGCGTCACACCTATCCGTACACCGGTATAAGAACCAGGTCCTTCTGATACAGCAATCGCATCCAACTCGCTTGGCTTTATGCCAGCCTTCGCTAGCACTTCTTCAATGGCTGGCATAGCACCTGCTGAATGCGTTAATTTTATATTTTGTACAATCTCCGAGATCACTTTCCCATCTTTTATTACTGCAATAGAAAGTGGTGCATTCGCTGTTTCAATCCCTAACCAAATCATTTCATTAGCTCCTCACATAATGCCTCATATCGCTTTCCAAGAGGTGTCAATACAAATCGTCGTTGATTTTCTCCGATCCGGTAAATCTCTATTCCAAGACGCTCTTGTGGTAAATCCTGTTCAATCAAATGAGCCCACTCGACAACTGACACCGCATCACCATAAAATAGTTCGTCCCATCCAAGATCCTCATCACTTTCTGCTAAACGATAAACATCTAAATGATTAAATGGTAAACGCCCCTCATATTGCTTTACAATCGTAAATGTCGGGCTATTGACCGTTCTCGTCACGCCAAGTCCCTTCGCTAATGCTTTCGTAAATGTCGTCTTACCAGCGCCCAAATCACCCTCTAATGTAATTGTATCCTGAGCTTCTAGTAAGTTTGCTAGCTTCAACGCAAAATTCTCAGTATCATCAAGTGAATTCATTATTTTTTCATACATCATCTCTTTTTCCTCTCCTAGCTCCATTACTTCTAGTTTACCGAAACAAGCGTAAATGTTCAAAACATCCAATGGATTTCAAAAAAAACAATTACACCTTGGCGTAATTGTTTCAGCTTGTCGACCAAAAATATAAATACTGTGTATCTCATAAACAAAGTTATTTCCCCCTGTGTAAGTACTCATAATGGGGTAGTCGGCAAGCTGAATCTACTCATCAATTAAGCCTTTGCTAAATTGTCGCTGACGATACTAAACTATGTGCTGAATCGAGATAAAACGCGCTTATTTTTTATGCCCCTTTACCTCAGCAACCTTTTTATCAACCAATTTATCATCTTTAAATTGTACTATATATGTTTTTGTCATAAGTATTTCATCATTCCAGCGATATTGATCTTTTTTTACTTTGTCCCCTGCTCCTCCTGCAATTTTTACCACTTCCATATATGACATACCTTCTTTTAATTTTTCAAATTCTGCTTCATTCATATTTTTCTGCCAGTGGTACGCATTGGACTCCTCTATATCTAAAATAGGATCTCCACAGCCTGCTAGTATTACAAGAGCACCTATTAGTAAGCTTATATTCAGACGTTTTATGTAAAAATAATTTCTCATGCTAACACCTCCAAATTCCTTCATACGTGAGGAATCGATAAAAAGTAGATTATCTGTACCAAAAGTGAAGTATCGGAAAAAAACTTTAATCTAAAAATCTATGGTTACCCCAACAAATATTATAGAACCAATTTTATCGATACCCATTAATTCCCTTATATTAACAATAAAAAAAGTTCTTATGATTTAAAAGCATCATAAGAACTATATTATCGTTTATAATGGCGGTCCCGACCGGGATCGAACCGGCGATCTCCTGCGTGACAGGCAGGCATGTTAACCGCTACACCACGGGACCTCTTTAAGACATTTATAAATATATCATAGAATAATAACATATGCAATATTTTTTCATATTTTTTTAGATTTTCACCAAAAGTTGTGGATACATTTGTTAAAACGTATGTCATGTATATAAGTTGATCTTCGTTCCCGCTAGGCGATTCCGACTCCTTGAGGATTAGCAATAGAGGAACGAAGGCTAAAGTATCACTCCTGTGATAACGCCTTCGTGACAACATCGTGTTGCTGCCGTTGCCGCTTCGTTAGCAATACGCTTTCGCACAAAAACATCTGTTGGCCCAAACTGTTCATCTGACGCCCCCAAGAAAGCTCCAGTCGGAACGGAAATCAACCAAACGTTATGGTGATGAGCCAATTCTTCAATTATCTCCCTTCTTTTGGCATAGATTTTGCAAATAAATTAAATAGATTCTACAAACTATTTCATAAGGAGGTCGTTTCAATGATTCGGTACATCTTTACTCGAATCGGCTACATGATAATTACTTTATTTATTATCATTTTGCTTTCATTTTTGCTAATGAAGGCATTACCCGGTTCTCCATTTAACGATGAACGCTTACCTGAAACACAAAAAGAACTACTTTACAAAAAATACGGGCTAGATAAGCCAGTACCTATTCAATTCGGTGTTTACTTAACAAATCTTGTACAAGGGGACCTAGGTATTTCATTTGTTTTGGATAATCGTCCGGTTACTAAAATTATTCAAGAGCGTATCGGCGCCTCTGCCATTCTCGGATTTCAAGCCGTTACTGTCGGTACTTTAATAGGCTTACTATTAGGTATCGTGGCGGCGCTAAGGCATAACACTGTTATAGATTACGGGGCTACTGTTTTAGCTGTGCTCGGTATCTCCATTCCATCCTTTGTATTTGCAGGTTTTTTACAATATTGGGTTGGTGTCAAACTAGGCTGGCTACCAATCGCCTTTTGGAATGGTTTTGAATACTCAATATTACCAACAATCGCGTTAGCGGTCAGTGTTGTTGCAACAATTGCCCGCTTTACACGGATTGAAATGTTGGAAGTGCTCAATCAAGAATACATCTTAACAGCGAGATCAAAAGGACTGTCGAATTCCGTTATTATTACAAAGCATGGTATTCGAAATGCACTAATCCCAATCATTACAATTATCGGACCATTAACTGTTAATACGATTACGGGCTCACTAGTTATTGAAAAAATTTTTAGTATCCCTGGGTTAGGAGAGCAATTTGTTAACTCCATTATTACGAATGATTACCAGCTTATTATGGGAACAACAATCTTTTATGCTGTTTTATTTGTAAGCGTTATCTTAGTTATTGATATTTTATACGGATTCATTGACCCTCGGATTCGTGTCACAGGAGGCGAGTAATTTATGACAACAGAAGTAACTGACAATGCGACGGTAAAAAAATATCCTCCTGATTTGTTTGAGCCTGCCTCTCAAAGTGAATTTGTTGATGATTTTACGTATCGTCCCGAACAATCATTTTGGCAAGATGCATGGCTTGGTTTACGCAAAAATAAAGCAGCTATTGTTGGCTTATGCATTATTATTCTAGTTATTATACTAGCTATTTTCGGTCCATTTATGAACAGTCATGGCTACGATGAACAAAATCTTGCGCGTACAAATTTACCACCAAAAATTCCTGTTCTTGAGAATATTTCATTCTTAGGTTTGAACGGTGTTGATAGTTGTGGCGTTGACCAATACGAAGCAAAAGGTATAAGTGAATATTTTTGGTTTGGTACAGATGAATTAGGCCGGGATTTATGGACACGTATTTGGCAAGGTACACGTATCTCTCTTTATATTGCTTTTTTAGCGGCAACGATTGATTTAATTATAGGGGTTGCATACGGTGCTATTTCAGCATTTTATGGTGGTCGCACTGATAATATCATGCAACGTATTATTGAAGTGTTAGTTGGTATCCCTGGGCTAATTATTAATATTCTTCTCATTCTTATTTTAAAACCAGGAATCATTTCTATTACTATTGCGATGGTTATCGTCGGGTGGATTAGTATGGCTCGTATCGTACGAGCACAAATACTAAAGCTAAAAACATATGAGTTTGTTCTTGCTTCTAGAACGCTCGGTGCTAGTAACCAACGCTTGATTTGGAAACATTTAATTCCTAATACACTAGGTCCGATTATTGTAGCTACTACTTTTACCATTCCAGGAGCTATCTTTACTGAAGCATTACTAAGTTTTATCGGCCTAGGCCTACAGCCACCAACTGCTTCCTTAGGAACGATTGTTAATGACTCTTATAAATTATTACGTATTTATCCACATGGCATGATTTTTTCATCCATTGTCATTAGCTTAATTATGATTAGCTTTAATCTACTAGGTGATGGACTGCGTGATGCATTCGATCCAAAAACACGTAAATAAGGAGGGGTGCGAATTGAAAAAAATATTAGAAGTTAAAAATTTAAGTATTTCATTTAATACGCAAAATGGTGAGGTTCAGGCTGTACGCAATGTATCATTCGACTTATTTGAAGGTGAAACACTAGCAATCGTTGGCGAGTCTGGCTCTGGAAAATCTGTTACTTCTAAAAGCCTATTACGATTAAACCCTGCTGAAACAACAATACTGAAAAACGGTCAAATTTTATATAATGAAAAAAATATTTTAACGTGCAGAGAGCAGGAAATACGTGCAATTCGTGGGGCTGAAATCTCAATGATTTTCCAGGATCCCATGACTGCATTAAACCCCACGATGACAATCGGTAGTCAAATTGCAGAGAGCATAAAAAAACATACATCATTACGTGGTAATCAAATTACAGAACGAGTGCTTGAACTATTACAGCTTGTTGGCATTAAAGAAGCAGATAAACGATATAAACAATATCCTCATCAATTTTCTGGAGGAATGCGTCAGCGTATCGTTATCGCGATGGCACTTGCTTGCGAACCTCGTATTATTATTGCCGATGAACCTACCACAGCTCTAGATGTTTCGATTCAAGCACAAATTCTAGAATTGCTAAAAAACATTCAAAAAAAGATGAATCTTTCAATTATCTTTATTACACATGATTTGGGTGTTGTAGCAAAAATGGCTGATCGTGTTGCCGTGATGTATGCTGGAAAAATTATTGAAATTGGCTTAGTTGATGAAATTTTTTACCATTGTCAGCATCCTTATACACAAGGTCTACTCGCTGCTATGCCAAACCCAGATATCGAAACCAGCACACTGTACGCTATTCCAGGAACACCACCAAACTTACTGCAACCGCCGATTGGAGATGCCTTCGCTGCTCGTAATAACCAAGCACTCAAAATCGATTTTTTAGAGGAGCCACCAATGTTTAAGGTCAGCGACACACACTATGCAGCTACTTGGTTATTGCATGAGCAAGCGCCTAAAATGATACCAATTCATCAACAGTTAGCCCAAGCTGAACGCAAGGAACGTGAAAAAGCACCAGTATTTAATACAACCAAACCGTATTTAACATTAAAAGGAGTAAAGCAGCATTTTAAATTAGATAAAAATGCTATAAACAAAGCTGTAGATGGCATTACTTTTGATATTTATAAAGGAGAAATCTTCGGTTTAGTTGGAGAATCTGGCTGTGGTAAGTCCACGACAGGGCGCTCGATTATTGGACTCAATATAATAACAGATGGGGATATTCACATCGACGGTAGGAACATTAATGAAACAAAGACGAAGCAAGAAAAATTAGCCTTGAATCGCAAGGTGCAAATGATTTTTCAAGACCCTTATTCTTCCCTAAATCCACGTATGAAAATTGCTGACATTATTGCAGAAGGTCTTGCTATTCATGGTGTACCGAAAAGCGAATGGAAGGCAAAAATTTATGAGCTTTTAAATATAGTAGGTTTAACGAAAGAATATGCGAATCGCTATCCTCATGAGCTTAGTGGCGGGCAACGTCAGCGTATTGGTATTGCACGCGCACTTGCTGTAGAGCCTGAACTAATCATTGCTGATGAACCGATTTCTGCATTAGACGTATCGATCCAAGCACAAATCGTTAATTTATTGAAAAAGCTACAAAAGGAACGGGAACTGACATATCTATTTATAGCACACGACTTGTCGATGGTGAAATATATTAGTAACCGTATCGGCGTCATGTATCGCGGGAAAATTGTCGAGCTTGCAGAAAGCCATGAACTCTATGATCACCCTATTCACCCTTATACAAAGGCATTATTATCTGCTATACCACTGCCTGACCCAAAACTAGAACGTGAACGACAACGTATTATTTTTAATGAAGCTGAATATAACGCTACTAATAGAGAAAGTGAAAGCTTTACTGAAGTACGCCCGGGCCATTTTGTCATGCTAACAGAAGAGGAGCTTACCCAATACGATCAAGCAAACAGTGAGAGCATACCACTATGAAATTAAAAACAACTATATTGTTTACTGGCTGCATTTTTATATGTTCCCTTCTCTATACATTACTCTTAAAACAATCGATGACAATGCTGACTATAATTAATCATACTTTTCTTGCTTCACTTGCTTTTACAATCGTTGGAGCAATATTGTTTGTTGTGCAAGGTGGGCTTTTTAATGGTATCGCTTATAGCTTTAAACGCTTCTTTGCACGTGTCACTAAAAACGGTACCTACGCATATGAGTTAGATGGTGACTTGGAATTCGTACAAGCGCCATCCTATACCTTTACCTATCCACTGCTACTTGCAGGTTTGATTGGCTGTATTATCACCACTATTTTATCTCTTGTTTTCTATTTATAGATGGCTTATTTCAACATAACAAGGGGTTGATTTCGCCTTGTCCCAACTTTTGGTGATGATCCTTATAGAAAAACAGATGCTGCCTCAATGTAGGCAGCATCTGTTTTTACTTTACAATTTCAACCCATTTATAGCTAATGTCCGCTGAAAACGGATGTTCATATAATTTTTTTACATACGGCTTCGTCAAACGACTTATACCTTTTTGGAAGGTCGGCGCAAATGCAAAATCATCCATCATAATCTTTTCGGCTTGTTGCATTAATATCCAACGTTCAGAAACATCAGAAGTTGTTTTAGCTTTTTTAATTAATGCATCAACCTTTTCATTTTTATAGTGAGATTGGTTGTAGTAGGCAGTTGATTCAAATAACTCAATATATGTCATTGGATCTTGATAGTCTGGTCCCCAACCGCCATAGTCCAAATCATAGTCAACAGCCCCTTCTAGTGCTAGCTTTTGCTTATTTGGCTGCATATTGATTGTTAGCTCTAAGCCTTCAAGATTTGTTTCTAATTGATTTTTAATAAATTCTGCAGCTTTTTTAGATTCTGCACGGTCGTATGTTAAAAATTCTAGTTTTACTTTATCTACCCCCAGCTCCTTTAAACCAGTAGCCCATGCTTCCTTGGCCAACTCAACATTAGTTTTATTCATATCACCATTACCTTCACGGAAATCAACACCTTTTTCATCTGTTGATAATCCAAGTGGTACTAAAAAATAAGCTGGAATAGAGCCATCCTGTAAAATTACATCTGCAAAGCCTTGTTTATCCCAAGCCATATCGATTGCTTTACGAATGTTCTTATTCGATAGAAATTTATTTTCATGGTTCATTCGAATGAAATACGTATTTGGTTTTAAGAATGTTGAATACTCTGGGCTATCTTTGTATTGAGCAACATACTCACTTGAAAGCTCAGCAGTGTCGATCTCTCCCGCTTCATATAGATTTACTGCTGTTGCTGTATCTTTCACGATTTTTTGTGTAATCTTAGTAAGCTTCACACTATCTTTATCCCAATATTTTTCATTTTTTACGAACGTCCAGCCTTGACCATGCTGCCATGATTCCATTACGAATGGACCATTATAAATCATATTTGCTGCTTCTAACGCATATTGATCACCTTGTGCTTCTGTAAATTCTTTGTTTAGTGGAAAAAACGGCGCATACGTTGTTAAGCTTAGGAAATATGGAATTGGAGCATTTAGTTGGACTTCCAATGTGTAATCGTTTAGCGCTTTAACGCCAATTTCATCTACCTTACCATATAGTGGATCGCCCTCTTTTTGAACACTAGCCGCATTTTTTATATCTAGCATTAAATAAGAATAAATTGCTTGCGTTTTAGGATTGATAGCTCTTTTCCAAGCATATTCAAAGTCATGTGCTGTAACAGGTGTACCATTGCTCCACACAGCATCTTTGCGTAACTTAAATGTATATACAGTTCCATCTGCTGAAGCTTCATATGACTCTGCCATTCCTGGCACTGGTGTATTTTCTGGTCCGATACGGTATAACCCCTCAAATACAGAGTTCATTGCTGTAACTGCAAGTGCATCTACACTCCCTAATGAACTCATTGTTGCTAAATCCCCTCCCGCTACTAAATGTAGTTCCTGTCCAACAGTTGTGTCGACGTCAGTAGTAGACTCTTTGTCCGTACTATTGCCACCAGTCGGGCTATCAGAAGATTTATCCTCCTTGCCGTAGCAGCCAACTAATACAACTAGCATCAGCCCTAATAACACGACTAACCATTTTGTCTTTTTAGTCATTGTCATTTCCCCTTTGATTTTATTGCACGATAGCTACCGTGCAATAAAACATATATGCAATATTCATGCCGACACCATATTTGCTCTAAAATTTTGGCACAAATCTTGCAGTATATTAAAAAAGGGGGAATTATAACATGTCACTACTAGAACAATTACGTGTATCATTACGAGCTCAACAATCGGATGTACTCATCATAACGAGTAATCAAAACCGTCGTTATTTAACAGGATTTACAGGCAGTGCGGGTACAGTAGTAATTACACCAACTCAAGCACTTTTACTCGTAGATTTCCGTTACACAAAGCAAGCTACAAACCAAAGTAAAGAATTTGATGTTCGTGAAATCGATCGCAGTCGTTTATATGAAACTATCCAAGAAATTTTAGACACAGAATCTATCCAAACAATTGGTTTTGAGCAACAACATGTTACTTATGAGGTATATCAATTAATGGCTAGTAAAATAACAGCAACATTAAAGCCGCTATCTAATATTGTGGAAAATTTACGCATGATAAAAACACCAAAAGAAATTGAATTGATTAAGAAAGCAGCGTGGATTTCAGATGAGGCATTCAAGTATATTTTGACATTTATTAAACCAGGAGTGTCAGAAATTGATATCGCAAATGAGCTAGAGTTTCATATGCGTAAAAACGGAGCTACTGGAGCTGCATTCGATATAATTATTGCTTCTGGCCATCGTTCTGCACTTCCGCATGGTGTTGCATCTGACAAAATAATTGAAGAAGGCGATATGCTGACACTTGATTTTGGTGCCTATTATCAAGGCTATCGTTCAGATATGACGAGAACAATTGCAGTTGGCGAACCACCTGGTAAACTAAAGGAAATATACCAAATCGTTTATGACTCATTACAAATAGCTCTATCTAGTATGAAGGCTGGTATTACTGGAAAAGAAGCAGATAGCTATACACGAGATTTCATAAAAGCTAAAGGCTATGGAAAAAATTATGGACACGGTTCGGGGCACGGTATCGGCTTAGATATTCATGAAAATATTTTTATGTCTCCAGTATGCGAAGACATCCTAGAAGAGAATATGGTGCTTACTGTTGAGCCCGGTATTTACATTCCTGATTTAGGCGGAGTACGTATAGAAGATGATGTCATCGTTACAAAAAACGGTGTTGAAGTTATCACACACTCACCAAAAGAGCTTATTATTTTATAAAGTAACCTTTTAATTTTGAAAAAGTGTATTGTTGGTATGAAAGCCGATGGAGCGGAGGGAGGCTCGGACCACACCAAAGGAAAGCGTCTCCCGGAATGAAATTCGCAGTCAAGTACATATATTGGTGAGGAGCCCTTTTTCATTATTTATACACACTAATGTTCATTTTTTTGACACATTTTAAATATCTTTATATTAGACATTTATCACTAAAGCTCCTTTTTACTTTAGTGATAATGTCAAAAATTATTGTCACTATTACTCAATAGCATCATTTTCTATAGATTTAAGTACGTAAATGGAGAATGGAGGTTTTAAAATGCAGCTTTCTATTAAACAAACTCAAGATTTGAATTTAGTGATGACTGCACAACTTCGTCAAGCCATAGAGTTACTACAATATTCTACACTAGAATTAGAACAGTATATTCGTGAACAAGAGCTCGAAAATCCATTAATAGAGTTAAGTGAACCGATATTTCAAGAACGCACACATTTTTCAAAAGGTGTTAGCCGTCACACAAGTATCTTGGAACATGTAACTAAATATGAAAAAAATATTCGTGATGATTTATTTGAGGAAATTAAGCTAACCTTGCATAAAGATAAGGACATTAAACTGCTTAAACATATTATTTATCATTTGGATGACAACGGCTACTATGAACAACCAATGACGCCGACTTATCAAGATCATGAAATCGAAAAGGGTATTCACTTATTACAAAACATTGGACCACTTGGTGTTGGGGCACGTAATTTGAAAGAATGCCTACTATTACAAACAATGTATCATGAAAATAGCCCTGCCCATGCAGAAACAGTAATTTCCTTTTATCTTGATGAACTTGCAAATCAAAAATGGAAACAAATTGCCGACGAATTAGATATATCACTTTGTGAATTACAAGAGATTTATCAATTCATTCAAACTTTGCAACCTAAGCTTAGCTCACTGTTTTACCAGGAAGCTATACATCATCATACACCTGATATTATTGTTGAAATTGTTGATGGCGTCATCACTTTTTCATTAAATGATTATTATTTACCTAAAATCAATATACATGCGGACTATGCACCATATATTACTGCCAATTCTTCTGAAAAGAGTTATTTTAAAAAGTATTTATCAGACTATCAATGGCTAGTTAACAGTATTGAGCAGCGCCGAAATACAATTATTAAAATCATAAAAGCACTTATTGAAAAGCAAAAAGCCTTTTTTACACATGGCTTTGATGCTATAGAGCCTCTTACCTTGCGTGAAATTGCTGAACAAATTGAAGTACATGAATCGACAGTTAGCCGAGTGACAACGAATAAATATGTACAAACGGCTTTTGGGATATTCGAACTTCGAGATTTATTCACTTCTAAATTACAAACAACTAACGGTAATAGTGTTTCACAAATAAAAGTAAAATCGCTTTTATCAAACTATATCAAAACTGAAAATAAAAATAAGCCTTTCTCAGATCAAAAAATCGCCAAGCATTTCAACACCACACTTGGTATTGAAATATCACGTCGTACAATTGCAAAATACCGTGAAGAAATGAACATTCCGTCATCAGCAAGACGTAAAATGATTCAATTTAATTAACTATTTTAAAAGGAGCTACTCTTAATTAAAATGTACCCTATAAGATAGACACTTTCAAAAAGGTCATCTTATAGGGTATTTTTGTTTATAATGAAGAAAAAAACGAGCGGTGGTAAATAGTATGACTAAGAATTTATTTTCGAAACAACAACAGGCACAATTAAAATTAAATCC